>DAOSLL010000662.1:0-2466 GCA_035368905.1 Rhodoferax sp. | reverse complement strand
GGCTTTGATGTTGTATGTCGTCATGAAAGTGTCCTTTGAGAAATGGGGGTCAAAACCGAGGCTTGTCGGCTGCTTGGGGTGAATTTAAGACCTGAATGTGTCAGGGGTGTGACAAATTGACTTCAGCCGCCGGTCTGCTGGCACCCACCTGAACTTGATGCAAGCCATTTGGCATCGATGAATGTGTCATACCGGTGCGAGTCGATCCCGCCGCGTCAAAGCATCACCGGTTGCATGACCCGCCCCGAGCGTCAGATCGGGATGCCAATCAGTTATTTTTCGGTATCAACCAACCCCTTCACAAACCATTTCTGCATCAGCATCACCACCAGCGCTGGCGGTAGCATCGCCAGCACTGCAGTGGCCATGACAATATTCCACTGCATCTCGGAGTCACCGCCGGAAATCATGCGCTTGATGCCAATCACTACCGGGTACATGTCCTCGCTGGTGGTCACCAGCAGCGGCCACAAATATTGGTTCCAGCCGTAGATGAACTGAATCACAAACAACGCGGCAATCGAGGTTTTCGATAGCGGCACCAGAATGTCCTTGAAAAACCGCATCGGCCCGGCACCGTCAATCCGGGCAGCTTCCACCAGTTCTTCGGGCACCGTCAAAAAAAACTGCCGGAACAAAAACGTGGCCGTGGCCGAGGCAATCAGCGGAATCGTCAGCCCCGCATAACTGTTGAGCATGCCCAGATCGGATACCACCTTGTAGGTGGGGCCAATTCGCACCTCCACCGGCAGCATCAGGGTGATAAAGATCGCCCAGAAGACCAACATTCGAAACGGAAAACGGAAATAGACAATGGCGAAGGCCGACAACAAAGAAATTGCAATTTTGCCCAAAGAGATGACCAGCGCAGAAACCAGACTGACCAGCATCATTTGCCCGACCGGTGCCTTGGAGCCAGAGCCACCGCCAGTGCCGTTCCAGGCTGCGGTGTAGTTTTCAATCAGATACCCGCCCGGCAGCAACGGCATGGGTGTCTGCACAATGGCCTGCGAGGTCTGGGTAGAAGCCACAAAAGTCAAATACAGCGGAAACGCGACCACCAGTACACCCAGAATCAACACGGCGTGTGACAGAAAGGTCAGAAACGGGCGGCGCTCAACCATCAGTAATTCACTTTCTTCTCGACAAACCGGAACTGCACCACGGTAAGCGCCACCACAATCACCATCAACACCACCGACTGCGCGGCCGAGCCACCCAAGTCCATCGCCTTGAAGCCGTCAAAGTACACCTTGTAGACCAGAATGGCGGTTTCTTTGCCCGGACCACCCTGGGTGGCAGCATCGATGATGGCAAAGGTGTCAAAAAAGGCGTAAACGATATTGATGACCAGCAAGAAAAAGGTGGTGGGCGACAGCAGCGGAAACACAATGGTCCAAAAGCGCCGCCAGGGCCTGGCACCGTCAATGGCGGCTGCTTCAATCAAGGATTTGGGGATGCTCTGCAGCCCTGCCAGAAAGAACAAAAAGTTGTAGGAAATCTGCTTCCACACGGCAGCCATCACAACCAGCGTCATGGCGTGAGTACCGTTGAGCAGGTGATTCCAGTCGACCCCGATGGCGCGCAACCAGTACGACACCACACCCACACTGGGCGCAAACATGAACAGCCAAAGCACGCCGGCCACCGCCGGGGCGACGGCATAGGGCCAGATCAGCAGGGTTTTGTAGGCCAACGCACCCTTGACAATGCGGTCGGCAAACACCGCCAACAGCAATGACACGGTGATACCGACAACGGCCACCAGCGTTGAAAAAACCGCCGTGGTGTAAAACGATGCCAGGTAGGTTTCATCGTGCCAGAGGTTGCGAAAGTTCTCCAGCCCGACAAACTCCACCGATGTGCCAAACGCATCGGATTGCTGCACTGACTGCAGCAGCGCCTGGGCCGCCGGCCAAAAGAAAAACAGCACGATCACCACGACCTGGGGTGCGATCAGCAACCAGGGCAACCAGTTGGAACGGAAAAAGACGCGTTTTTCCACGAGTTACTGCGCTATTCGAAAAAACCGGCCTGCCAAAGTTCGGCAGCGGTCGTTGCCGGGCAAGGGCAGATACCGCGTTGCATGGGTTGGCGCATGCGCGGCCCTGAGGATTCACAAGGACCGCTTGGCAGCACCGCAAGCTCAAAAAAGGCCATCACTTCTTGTTGGCCTTTTCAAACCGCTCCAGCAACTCGTTGCCACGTTTGACGATCGACTCAAGCGCTTCCTTGGCGCTCTTCTTGCCACCCCAAACTTGCTCCAGTTCCTCGTCCTCGATGGCACGGATCTGCACATAATTGCCAAGGCGGATGCCGCGAGATTTGTCGGTCACCTTGCGGATCATCTGGGTGGGTGCCACATCGGTGCCGGGATTTTCCTTGTAAAACCCGGACTTTTCAGTCAGGTTGAACGCGGCGGTGGTGATGGGCAGGTAACCGGTGCGTTTGTGGCTGGCTGACTGC
>DAOSLL010000661.1:0-2488 GCA_035368905.1 Rhodoferax sp. | reverse complement strand
CCGTGCAACAAAATCGAGGCTGCCCAACTGATCGGCCAGGCCGAGTTCAATGGCTTGCTGGCCGCTCCAGAACAACCCGCTGAAGGTTTCTGGCGTTTCTTTCAGATGCTCACCGCGACCGGCTTTCACTGCATCAATGAACTGCTGGTGAATCTGGTTCAGCATGGCCTGGGCATACTCCCGCTGTTTTGCAGTTTGCGGGCTGAACGGGTCCAGAAACCCCTTGTTTTCGCCTGCCGTCATCAGGCGCCGCTCAATGCCCACCTTGTCCATCAGGCCGGTAAAGCCAAAGCCGTCCATCAGCACGCCGATGCTGCCCACAATGCTGGCTTTGTCGACAAATATCTGGTCTGCCGACACCGCGATGTAATAGGCAGCCGAAGCACAAGACTCCTCCACCACCGCAAAAACCGGTTTCTTGTGCAGCGCCTTGAGTCGCCTGACTTCGTCGTTGATGATGCCCGCCTGCACCGGGCTGCCCCCTGGCGAATTGATCAACAGCACCACTGCCTGGGCTCCAGCATCTTCAAAGGCGGTGCGCATCGCAGCCACCACAAATTCCGCGCTGGCCTGGCCACCGGCGGCGACTTCACCCTTGATTTCGACCACGGCAGTGTGGGGCGTACTGACATTTTGCGAGCTGCCGCCCTGGTTGACACCGATCCAGACCAGCCCAATCATGAAAACCAGCCAGGCCAGGCGCACGAAAGTGCGCCAGCGGCGCGCCAGTTTCTGCTCATGCAGGGCCGCAAAGGCCAGTTTTTCCAACGTGCTGCGTTCCCAACTGACCGTTTCAGATACCTGATCAGCTACGTTCTTTGTAGCTTTTGCCCCTTGATCCACAGGGGTTTGCGCTTGATTTGACGGATCATCCAGCGAAGGCTGTGCGCCGCTGGTGTTGGCATCTGAAGGTTCTGTCATGGGTTGCTGTCAGGTTGAAATTTATCGGAAGTATGCCAGTGCACGACCCCTTCAGTCTCGCTGGTCTCAATCCTGACCAGGCCACCCCGGCATGGCCCCATCAGGCACTGACCGGTTTGCGGTGCGTACATGGCACCATGGGTGGCGCACATCAACCAGTGACCGCTGGCATCAAAAAACCGGTTGGGCTGGTAGTCCATTTCCATCGGTACATGCGAGCAGCGGTTCAAGTAGGCATAGACCCGGCCCTCATAGCGCACGGCAAAGGCCGCGCAGCTTTGCGAAAAGTGACGCACCTCGAACGGCACGGCGCTACCGCTGTCCTCTAGATCAGAGGATTGGCACAGAAACACTTTTGCTGTCACGACGATTCCTCAGGGCTGATGGTGAATTGACGCGTCTTGCTCAGGCCTGCGCCAGCAGCCAGTCATGCAACTGCGCGACGTTGTGCGCTACAAACAACGGCCCCAGCGTCTGAAAAGCTTCCGGCTCATGCGCGCCATAAGTCACGCCGACACTGCTGCACCCGGCATTGCGCGCCATTTGCAGGTCGTGCGTGGTGTCGCCAATCATCAGGGTGCGCCTTGCGCTGACATCAAATTCAGCCATCAGTTCACGCAGCATCAGCGGATTGGGCTTGCCCGCGGTCTGGTCAGCGGTCCGCGAGGCATCAAACATGCCTGCCAATGCCACGCTGCTCAAGGACTCATCAAGTCCACGGCGGCTTTTGCCGGTTGCCACCGTCAGCAAGAAGCCGCGCGCCTTCAGTTCTGCCAACATCGGCAAGATGCCGTCAAACAGGCAGATTTCATGCGCAATGGCAAAGTAATGGTGACGATACCGATCACCGAGCAACGGGTATGCCTCGCGCGGCACATCGGGAGCAGCATGTGCCAGCGCCTGCATCAAACCCATGCCAATCACAAACGATGCCTGGCTGTCGCTGGGCACCGTGCCGCCGACATCACGCACCGCCGCCTGGATGCAGCGGGTGATGATGGCGGTGGAGTCAAACAGGGTGCCATCCCAGTCAAAGGCAATCAGGTCAAAGCGTCGGTCTGTCATCTTGTCGGCTCATGGTGAATTCAGGCTTTGCGGCAAAGCAGCCGCCAGAAAGGTTGTCAACTCGGGGGGCAAGTCTGCCTGCAACTCAAGCCGCACACCGGTGGCAGGGTGATTCAATTGCAAGCGCCAGGCGTGCAAAAACATGCGTTTAAGCCCACCCTCGCTTGCGCTGCGCGCCAGCGATTTGTTGAAATCGAAGTCGCCATACTTGTCGTCGCCGACAATCGGATACCCCTCGCTGGCCAGGTGCACCCGGATTTGATGGGTACGTCCGGTTTTGATGGTGACCTCCAGCAGCGAAAAGTCATGGGACGAAACGCGCATCCTGACCAGCGTGACCGAGGGCAGGCCATTCGGGTCGTCGCGCGACACCACCCGCACCCGCCGCTCACCTGCCGCTGCACTGCCACTGTCCTGTAGGTATTTGTGCAAGGGTTTGTCCAGCACCTTCAATTTGCCAGGCCACTGGCCACGCACCAGGGCCAGATAGGTCTTGCCGGTA
>DAOSLL010000660.1:0-2494 GCA_035368905.1 Rhodoferax sp. | reverse complement strand
GCGCCAGCATCTTCTGCCGCCAGCCGAGCCTGCGTCAGGGCCTCCTGAAAAGCCTCCCAGACCAGACCAAGCTGCGCCTGCGAGGCCTGCAACTGGGGTGGAAAGCGGGTATCGACACTGGGCCAGTTGGCATCACCGGTGAGCGCGCTGGCCTCGGTTTGCCAGTTGGCCACATCCTGGCTGAGCGCCTCTTGCACCGCCAGCGCGTCGCGCCATGGCTTGGTGGACAGGACTTCGATGCGTTGCGCCACCAGCACGGCGGCTTCGCGCTGCACCTGCACCCGGTGCTGCAGGTCTTCGATGGCACGCACCCGCTCAACCAGTTGCACCTTGATGGCTGCCAGCGGCTCCTTGCTCAGGGGCGCACCGGCTTTGGCAGCGTCGCGTTGCCAGGCCAATGCATCGGCCAGGTTCAGCTTGGCCAGCGCCAGCAGTGCCTGCCCCTTGTCGGCCCATTCCAGTGCCATGCCAGCTTGTGCCTTGCTGCGCTTGATGTCGTCGAGCTTTTCACGCAACAGCTTTGCGGCGCCCTTGTCCTTGCCACTGAGTTCCTTGAACACCTGCTGCATCTGTTCGGCCGTCGGGCTGCTGGTCAGCCAGTCGCGGATGCAGGCCATCCGCTCGCCCGAGGTCTGGGCCGAAAACGCACCTCGGGTCAGTGCATCAAGCGGGTGGGCTTCAGGGGTTTTGGCTGGCGCAGCAGGAGCGTCAGAAGTTGGGTCTGCTTTGTTATGGGTAGAGAAGGAAAACATCGACATGGCACACACACACAATAAAAAAATGCCCACAGCACAGCCGTGGGAACAATCGGCTATTTTCGCCGTGTTTTCGCGATGCTTTCAAAAAACATTTGGGACACCAATGCCAGGGCTATTCAAGGGTCAGATTCAGGTCGGCGCGCGGCTGCCATTTGGCATCTGGCGTAACCGCCTTGGCGGCACCCAGGGACAGCCGGTCCGCTGGCAATTTTTGGCTGGCCAGGTAGTCACGCACCACCACAGCGCGCTTGAGCGCGAGTGCGGCCATGTCGGCTTCAGTGGCAGTCAGATTGGCCAGCAACAAGGCTTCCATTTCAGCCGCCGCAAGGTCCTTGGCCAGTCCGACCAGGTTGCGCGGCTTGGCAAAATCAGCGCGCTTGTAAACCGCCTTGAGCAGCGCCGGGTACTCCTGCTGCGGCACAACCGGGTCCGATGCAGTCGGCTCGGCCGGTGCGCCCTTGTCGGAACGTCGTTTTTCTGCCAGCAGCAGATTTTGCAACTGGGCCCGCTTGAAGGCCTCGCGCTCTTGCTCCAGGCTGGCACTGCCAACCACCGTGATTTTCAGGGCCGGGCGATCAGCCAGGGCTTTGGCAATCTTGTCAAGCCCGGCGCGTGCCTGTGCTGTCAGGGTGCTTGAACCGGCTGCAAAATTCACCGCGCTTGCCTCGTCACCGGCACCACCCAGAGCGCCCGCCAACAGGCTGAACGGCGCGGTGATCGCCTTGGCAATCAGGTTGCCAATGATCTTGAACACAATCGGCAGCAGCCGGAACTGCGGGTCGTTGAGCGAACCACTGACCGGCAGGTTGAGGTCAATCACCCCGTTGCGATCAGCCAGCAGCGCAACGGCCAGCTTGACCGGCAGGCTGGCGGCCGAATCCGGCACCTTGTCACCAAATTGAAGCTGATTGAGCACAATGTTGTTGCTGGCCGTGAGCATGCCATCGGGCTGCACCAGGTAGGCGATATCGACACTGAGCTTGCCGCGCTCGATGCCATAGCCGGCGTAGCGCACCGCATAGGGCGACAGCGGTGCCAGTTCCAGGTCGCGCACCCGGCCCTTGATGTCGAGCGCCAACGGCTTGGCCAGCGGGTTGACCTTGCCTTGCACCTCCAGTGTGGCGCTGCCTTCGACCCGGCCACGCAAATCAAGGTCTGCCAACTGCACCTGCCCGTCGGTGGCCTGGCTTGAGAAGGCACCCAGGCGACCGGTGAGTTCGGTCAGGTTGGCCGAGTAGTTGGGCTTGATGAAGCGGTCGGTGAAATGCACCTGGCCAGCGACCAGACTGATCGGCCCAAAACGCATTTGCGGTGCCATTGCAGTTTGAACATCATTTTGGCCTGCAGCGCTTGCTGGTGTTGCGCTGGAAGCTCCTGATTGAATAGCAAATTGAGAACTGGCGGCAGCGCTGGCAGGTGGCACGCCAGCGGCATTTGTGGCGGCTGCGGGTTTCATCACATCCTGCAGGCTGAGCCGCCCGGTTTCGCTCAGGATCAGCCGTGCATAAAAGTCGCTCAAGACGGTCGATGACACCTCGACCCTGGGTGCCGAGCCCGGCTTCAAGGCCACCGTCAGGCCGTTCAGGTTGAGGCTTTTCCAGCGCAACAATTCTTCTGTCGGTGCCGCCGACTGCGTTGGCGCGGCGCTCGCTGGCGCATTGGCTGCCGGGGTTGCCGTTGCGCCCTGGGTGGCGGCAAGGCTGTGCACCAGCACGTCTTCCAGGCGGGCATCGCCA
>DAOSLL010000659.1:0-2499 GCA_035368905.1 Rhodoferax sp. | reverse complement strand
TGTTCATTGTGGTCTCGATTCTGGTTCCGGTGATCGCCAACTGGGCGCGCGCCTACATGATCGTCATGCTAGGGCATCTGTCAAGCAACAAAATCGCCACCGGCGTTGACCATCTGATTTATGGCTGGCTGTTCTTTGGCATCGTCATTCTGCTGCTGTTCATGATTGGAGCGCACTGGGCTGAACCTGAGCCAAGTGCAGATGCCAGCCGTGACCTGGTGGCAGAAAAGGCTGTGCAGCCAATATCAGGTCACACGCCAGCGCCTAGCTACTGGCGAGCCCACCGCAGTTATGTACTTGCACTGGTGTTACTTGTCGCATCACCACATTTGGCGCGCTGGGCCATTGAAGCGTCCGACCGGGCTGCTGCACCTCAATTGCCAGCAGCTCCGGTTCTGGCATCGGCTTGGTCTCTGGCACCTAGTCCAGTGGCTGTCTTTAAACCTGCCTTCCAAAACCCCTCGGCGACCATCAACAACACCTACCAAAGCCATTCCAAGCAGGTTGGTCTTTATATGGGCTATTACCGCCAGCAAGACTACAGCCGCAAGCTGGTCAGTTCCGACAATGTGCTGGTCAAGTCAAAAGATTCCCAATGGGCTCAGATATCAGTTGGCATCCGCAACATGCAAATCGACGGACAAACCAGATCGTTTCGCACTGCCGAACTGCGTGGCTCGCCCGTACCCGGGCTTTTGTCAGACAACTACCTGCTGGTGTGGCAAATCTACTGGGTTAATGGCACCTGGACCATCAGTGACATGATGGCCAAGGGTTACGGTGCGCTGTACCGATTGCTTGGCAGGGGCGATGATTCTGCAGTCATCATTCTCTACACGATCAAGGGCGAGGCGGGCGAAGGACAAGCCGCGCTTGAGGCGTTTGTGCAAGCCAACTCCACTGAGATCAGCACATTGCTGCAGCAAACCCGGGCTCGTCGCTAAAGTCCTTCAAACTGGACGAAACCAAAGCCTTGTGTAGCTTTCGCGGACCTTTTGACACCCCGCAGCAAGTGCGATCTTTCACCCGAAAGGCTGGTGTGGGGCTTGCAGACTATGACACCTTGTAGTAATCCCGGTACCACGCCACAAAGCGCCCAATGCCATCCTGGACACTGGTGCCGGGCACAAAACCCACCCAATCATTGAGTGCATCGGTGTTGGCGTAAGTGGCGGGTACATCACCACTTTGCAGCGGCAGCAAGCGCTTCTCGGCCTTTTTGCCCAGCGCATCTTCTATGCAGGCAATAAAGTCAAGCAAACGCACCGGGTTGTTATTGCCGATATTGAACACTCGGTAAGGTGCACTGCTGGTAGCCGGGTCAGCCGCCACAGCGTCGTATGCCAGGTTGGGTTGAGGTATGCGGTCCAGCACCCGCACCACGCCCTCCACAATGTCATCGACAAAGGTGAAGTCGCGCATCATGTTGCCGTGGTTAAACACGTCAATCGGTTGATTGTCCAAAATCGCTTTGGTAAACAAAAACAACGCCATATCGGGCCTGCCCCAGGGACCATACACCGTGAAGAAGCGCAAGCCTGTGGTGGGTAGGCCGAACAAATGGCTGTAGGTATGCGCCATCAGCTCATTGGCTTTTTTGCTGGCCGCATACAAGCTTACCGGGTGGTCCACACTGTCATGCTCTGAGAACGGCATTTTGGTATTGCCGCCATACACGCTGCTACTTGAAGCGTACACCAGGTGCTGCACCTTGCTGTGGCGGCAGCCTTCCAGAATGTTGGTGAACCCAACAATGTTGCTCTCAATATAGGCATGGGGATTTTGCAGCGAATAGCGCACGCCAGCCTGAGCGGCCAGATGGATGACGCGGTCAAACTTCTCTGCAGCAAACAGTGCGGTCATGCCAGCCTGATCGGCCACATCGAGCCTGACAAACCGGAAATTAGAATGCGTCAACAGGCGATTCAGACGACTTTCCTTCAGTGTCACGTCGTAATAGTTGTTCAGATTGTCAATTCCCACCACTTCATCGCCTCGCGCAAGCAATTTCAGCGACGCGGTCATGCCAATAAAGCCAGCGGCACCGGTCAATAGAATTTTCATTTGAAATATGCCTTTAATAGTTCAACGCATCATCTTAGCCGCCATTGTGCAGGTATAGTTTGCCGTTCAGCAAACCGAGCATCAAAGGAGTAGCTATGGGTGTCGTAGGCGTTATTGGTCTGGGTTATGTCGGTTTGCCTCTGGTGGTCGAATTTGGCAAACACTTCAGAACTATCGGTTTTGATATTTCAGTGCCCAAAGTTGAGTCTTGCCAGCGCGGCGTGGATCCCTCTCGGGAGCTGGCCGATGAAGACCTCGCTTTGGCCAGCCAAGCCGTCTATACCGCAGACCCTGCCATGCTGTCAGAGGCCGACATCATTATCATTGCTGTGCCGACACCGGTGGACAACGCCCACATTCCAGACTTCAAACCCTTGATTGGCTCCAGCACCAGCGCCGGTCGCCACATGAAAAAAGGTGCCATCGTCGTGTACG
>DAOSLL010000658.1:0-2507 GCA_035368905.1 Rhodoferax sp. | reverse complement strand
CGGCCTTGACGGCGTGCTGCAGATTGCCTCGCTGCACCCGCAGTACCAGTTTGCCGATACCGATGCCGATGACATCACCAATTTCACCAACCGCTCGCCGTACCCGACCTTGCATTTGCTCCGCGAAGACAGCATCGACCGGGCGGTGGCGGCTTTTCCAAACCCTGAGGCGATTTATGAGACCAACATGCAAACGCTGCAGGCGCTCGGCCAATCGGGCTGGGACGCGCTGAAGGTGGGATCCTCGCCATAGCGCAGCGAGGTCGCCAGGGGGGTCAAGCCGACAGCCGTTTCAGAGCCAGCAAGCCCCAAACGCCGGGCATGGCATCATCGCCCCATGCGCCAACCCAAACCCGCCCAACCCCGTGTCAGCCATTCCCCAACCCACCCGCTGGCAGACGAGATCCGCCCTGGGCAATCGCTGGAGTTGCTCAAGGAACTTCACATCCTGACCCGCGAAGGCCGACTTAACCAGGATTCCCGGCGCAAGCTCAAGCAGGTTTATCACCTGTTTCAATTCATCGAAAAGCTGCTGCTCGAACTCGCCGACAACGGCACTGCAGGTATCACATTGGCCGACCATGGTGCCGGCAAGTCCTATCTTGGTTTCATTTTGTACGACCTGTTTTTCAAACAACGGCCCGGCGGTCACATCTACGGCATCGAAACCCGCCCTGAATTGGTGCAGAAGTCGAATGAGCTGGCGACGCGCCTGGGTTTTGAGCGGATGTCATTTTTGAACCTGACGGTGGCCGAGTCCGCCCTGTCAGAACGGCTGCCCGGGCGCATCGACATGGTCACTGCCCTGCATGCTTGTGACACCGCCACTGACGATGCCATCGCCTTCGGCTTGCAAAAGCAGGCGCGCTTCATGGTGCTGGTGCCTTGTTGCCAAGCTGAGGTGGCGCGGGTGCTGAGCCAGGATAAAGCCTTGTCGCTGTCGCGCACGCCATTGGCCGAACTCTGGCGCCATCCGCTGCACACCCGCGAAATGGGCAGCCAGATCACCAACGTGCTGCGCTGCCTGTACCTAGAGGCCTGCGGCTACCAGGTCACGGTCACCGAGCTGGTGGGCTGGGAACACAGCCTGAAAAATGAGCTGATCATGGCCCGCCATACCGGTCAGCCCAAGCATGCCGCCGCGCAGCGGCTGCTGGCCCTGCTGACCGAACTCGGCCTGACCAGCCTGCTGAAATCGCGCTTTCCAGTGAAATAATTGGGGTCAGAGTCGAATTATTCAGTCAGCAAAGGACTTCAACATGGCCAGATTGCCGCGCCTGACACTGCCAGACTATCCGCACCATGTGATCCAGCGCGGTAACAACCATCAATTGATTGTCAACACCCCGGCCGACTACCGCCGCCTGCTGGAGGTGCTGGAAGAAGCCGCCAAACGGTGTCAGGTCGCCATCCACGCCTATGTGCTGATGAGCAACCACTTCCACTTGCTGGCAACACCGCAAACGGTGCAGGGCTTGCCACAGATGATGCAGTCGCTGGGGCGCAGCTATGTGCGTTACTTCAACACGACCCAGCAGCGCAGTGGCACGCTGTGGGAGGGGCGCTACAAGTCCACCCTGATCCAGGGCGAGCGCTATTTGCTGGCCTGCATGGCCTACATCGACCTCAACCCGGTGCGTGCCGGCATGGTGGCGCGACCACAAGACTATCCATGGTCCAGCCATGGTCACTACATCGGCATGCGTTCTGATCGGCTGATCACGCCCCATGCACTGTTTTGGGAGCTTGGCAACACACCCTTTGCGCGTGAGGCGGCATATGCCGAATTGGTGCAAGCAGGCATCAACTCGGTGCAGCAGGCCGCTTTGACCGATGCCACCCTGAGCGGCTGGGCGCTGGGCGAGGCAGATTTTGTGGCGAATTTGCAAAAAAGAACAAAGCGTCGCGTCAGCAAGACAAGCGCTGGACGCCCATTCTCGGTCAATAAATCCAGCTAAAAATCAACTCTAGCCCATACACCGTAAGCGCTGACAGCTACAAAATTGATATGTCCCCAATAAAACTCAGAATCGCAAATTGATCAATTAATTCGACTCTGACCCCAATTAATTTCTTTGGCACTCTTGTTGCAATAGGGTAGAGTTACTTCTTTTTTGACATTTACAGGAGCGCGCCAATGACGACGGCTGCCGAGATCTTGCATCTCCAGGAACATGGTTTGTATTCATCTGATGCCGAGCACGATGCTTGCGGTGTTGGTTTTGTGGCGCACATCAAGGGGGTCAAGTCGCACGACATTGTCAAAAACGCCTTGAAGATTCTTGAGAATCTGGACCACCGGGGTGCGGTGGGGGCGGACAAGCTGATGGGCGACGGTGCCGGCATCCTGATTCAGTTGCCCGATGCGTTGTACCGCGAAGAGATGGCGGCGTTGGGGGTGACCTTGCCGCCACCGGGCGAGTATGGTGTTGGCATGGTGTTTTTGCCCAAAGAGCATGCATCGCGCCAGGCTTGCGAGCAAGAGGTAGAGCGTGCCATCAAGGTCG
>DAOSLL010000657.1:0-2512 GCA_035368905.1 Rhodoferax sp. | reverse complement strand
GGCAGCATCAGGTGACTTGGCCTGATTGTTGCGGTTTTTGCCATGTTGCCGGTTCTATCACGGTGAGTTGGTTGACGATTTGCCTGGTCGTCATTGTCCGGTAAAAGCTTAGCGGATACCATCACAAGCCAAGGTCAAGCTATTGCGCGGGGTACTTCGGATGACTCAAAAGAAATCGCTATACGAATTGTTGGAAGTGCAGCAGGACGCAGATTATGCGGACATCCGGGCCGCCTATGAGCGGCTGCAGCGCTTGCTGGAAAGTCAGCAGTCGACGTTGAGCCGCGAAGACTACGCCACGCAGTTGCGCCTGCTCAAGGTGGCGTTCAGCGCGCTTTCTGCCCCCAGTTCTCGCGATGCTTACGATGCTGGCCTGCACTCGCGCGCCGAATCGGCCAGGGCCGGTTCAGCCTTGCAGGTGACACCGGCTGCCAGCAGCAATACGGCGGCCATTCGGGCTGATGCCTTGATGATGCGGGCCGAGGCCATGACGCTGCGCGCCGATGCGCTCGGGCTCAAGGCCGACCTGCTGACCGGACAGCTTGACGGCCCTGGTGGTGCAGCCACTGGCCCGGCGGCATCACGCTGGTTCAAGACCATGAAAAGGGCGCTGCTGGTGCTGGGCACCCTGGCGGCGCTGGGCATGGTTTTCAAGCTGGTTTTCATGCTGGTCCTGTCGCCGCGCCCATCTGATGATTCAGTCGGCGCGCGCAGCCAGACCGAGGACAAGGTGTTTCTGCAGGAGTATTACCAGACCTGGGGCGTGCGCCCGGCCAGTCGGGCTGAAGCGGCGTTGATGGATGCTGAGCGGCGCAAAAACGACGATGCCAAGACGGCCCAAAGGCTGGCCGAAGAAGAGAAGAAGAAAGCTGAACAGGCCGAGCGCAACTTTGAAGCCGAGGCCCGCAAACGTGGCGAGCAGGTATCAATTGAACTGCAGCACGCTGAGAAAAAAGCCCAGCAGGCCCTGTTGCAAGAGGCGCGGCTAAAGGAAGAGGAAGCCCGTCTCAGTGCCGAAGCCGAGCGCAGGCGCATTGAGGCCGAGCGCGCCAAATGGCAAAACGTGCTGCGAACGCCCAGCAGCAATTGATCTGGCAAGGTTTTCATAATGCGCAGGCGTTCACCTGGCCGGTTTGGAAAATTCAGCGTGCTGGCGGTGCTGGTCGGCCTGTTGCTTGGGGCCTGCAAGGGTCAGGTGCAGCCCGACGCTGCGTCTTTTGTCGGCAAGTGGCAATCTTCCAAACTCACAACACCGCTGCATCTGTATGACAACGGAGAATGGGAGATCAAGAATGACAACGGAGGCGTGTTGCAGTATGGGCTATGGGCGTACCAGGATTCGCGCATCATCTGGCATTTCAAAAGTGCCGGTCAGATCGGCCGCGAGGTGAATCAGGTTGAATCGGTCAACGCCCGCGAGTTCCGGCTGCGCGAAGACGGGCAGATCACCGTGTTCAGGCGCCTTGATTGATGCGGGGGCAGTGACCAGCCATGCCAGGTTTGAGCCATTACGACATTCTGGAGGTGAGCCCCCGGGCCAGTGCCGAGGTTATCCGGGCCGCCTACAAAAGCCTGATGCAGCGCCACCATCCGGACCGAAATGCCGACGCCATTGAGGCCACTGATCGCACCGCCCTGATCGCCCAGGCCTATGCGGTGCTTAGCGATCCACAGCAGCGGCGCGGTTACGACGAGTCGCTGGTCAAACCCCCGGTGGTAGAACGCAGCCCGCAAGGCGGCTCCCGGCGCACACCGGTTTCCCGTGCCGGGCTGGCAGAAAAAGCTGGCCGATCAAGCGCCTGGCGGGCCTGGTACGCCCCGGCGCTGATCCTGTGCATCATGGCGGCCGGGTCGGCCATACTTTTTCTGTCCAAAGAGAACACCGCCCCCGCACCAACCCGGCAAGAGCCCACGCCGCTGTCGGCCCACCGCCTTGACGCCACCGCGCCATTGGCAGCGCCGGGACAGACGGCACCCTGGCCCATGATCGACATGCGCCCTGCCAAGCCCGACGAGACACCAGCCCAATTGCAGGCCCGAACGATTTCCGCGTTTGTGACAGACTTGTCGATCGCACTTGATGCCACCGACCCGACGCAGCCGGGCAAGGCCCATGTGTTGCACATCCCCAGCCTGGGGCTTCGGGTGGGCACGGGTGAGCCAGGGCGATTCACACGCCGGATACAGGCGCAGCGCTCGCAAATCATCGAGCAGTTGTTGGTCACGCTGGCCAAATCCCCCTATCACGAACTGATCAACGCCGATGGCGACCTGTACCTGAAGCGCCAGATCGCCCAGGCCGTGATCGCCGTTGTCGGCCTTGACAAAGCCCCCGCCACTGCAGCCGTGACACCGCCGCTGCAGGGTTTGGCGGTGCCGCAGGAGGCCCCGGCAGCACCGCTGGAGGTTTTGTTGCCCCTGTCTTTTTCGGTGAATTGACGCGCCATGGCCTGCAACCGGCTGCGCCGCGCCATCGAAAATTTGCCTCCCTTGAAGAATTGCTCATGAAGCA
>DAOSLL010000656.1:0-2520 GCA_035368905.1 Rhodoferax sp. | reverse complement strand
TCAATCTTGATGAGACGGAGAATTTGACAGTGGCCTGGGGCCGCTTCGGCGCGACCGGATACGCTGCCTCGGTATGCAAACCTGGCGTTTGCCAGTGCAAACCAAGACACCGCAATTGTGGTGGTGACCCGAACTCATTGATTTGAATGAGTCGCCATTTTTGTCAGGGCAGAGCAACTCGCAAGCCAACCATCTCGGCTGTAGCAGGGAAATGCAGGGTCTGGCAGGGCGAATGCGCAGATTGGTACAGATCATGCTGTATGGCAGCCACGTCTGATTCCGGACCGTGTTTTTCAATCCCTTACACCTTGACCTGAACCATGAAAATTTTTCAACACCATACAAAACACTTCCTGCGGGTCGGCCTGGCCGCAGCGTTGCTAGGCACTGTGGCGCTGGCCAGCGCCGCGCCCATTTACAACAGCATCACTCCGCTGGGCACCCTCGGCGGCCGCCTAAACACCGTTGTCTCCGATTTCAACGATGCAGGGCAGATGGTGGGGTATTTTCAGACCGAAGACAGCCGTGGTAACACGGTCAACCATGCCTTTTTGTACAGCGCCGGTGTCATGACCGACCTGGGCACCCTGGGCGGCAAGAACAGCTACGCCGATGCCATCAACAACGCCGGGCAGGTGGTGGGGAATGCGGCGCTTGAACCGGTGGCACCGTCTTTTTCGCAGATTCCCAAAGCCTTTTTGTATGGCAACAACGTGATGAGCAACCTGGGTATCCCGGGTGACAGCAGTTATGCCTTTGACATCAATGACAACGGGCTTGTAGTGGGGTACTCGAACACACGTAACTTGCGGCATGCCTTTTTGTACAGCAACGGCATCACGACCGATCTGGGCACCTTGGGTGGTCTGGAAAGCGAAGCCAATGGCATCAACAACGCCGGGACGGTGATTGGGGAATCGAACACCTCCACCAACCTTCGACATGCCTTTATGTACAGCGACGGCAAGATGACCGACTTGGGTACCCTGGGTGGCACTCTCAGCACAGCCCGCGACATCAACAATGCCGGTCAGGTGGTTGGGTATTCGACTATATCTAGCCGCGGTCCTGCCCGTGCCTATTTGTACAGCGGCGGCAAGATGACTGACCTAGGTACCCTTGCCGCGGTCAACGACCCTGATCGTAATACCTATGAAAGCTTTGCCTATGGCATCAACGACGCCGGGCAGGTAGTGGGGCAGGCGCAAAATTCTTGGTTTTTTAGCAGCCCGTTTTTGTACAGCGGCGGCGTGATGAAGAATTTGAACGATTTGATCGACCCAGCATCGGACTTCATAATCAGCCAAGCATTCGATATCAATGCCTCAGGCGACATTTTGGCCTCCGGCTGCCTGCGAAATGGAACTAAGTGTCAGAGTTTGCTGCTGGAAAGCATTGCGGCCCCGCCCAACGATGTGCCCGAACCCGAAACCCTCGCCCTCGTCAGCCTGGGTCTGGCGGGGCTGGCACTGGGGTCGCGCAAGCGTAAACATGCAGTGGCCTGAACGTTTTTTTGCTCAGTGAGGTTGGTCGGGGGCTGTTGCCCCCCCCTAATTTCACTTCTGCCGGACGGTGTAGATTGCAATAAGGAATGTCAAAACTGGCTCTAACGCACATCCAGGTTGCCTCAGTAGCTATAAACTAAATAGCAAATTAGTGGCGTAGCGCATGCGCCCCAGATCCAGCAAGCAGCACACCAGGTCGCTCCAGGGGTCAAAGTCAGCTTTTCCAAGTAACTTCCTGGCGGCGCAAAGCTTTGCTCCATGCTTATCCGGTTGCTTCCCAAGACCCAATGCACGCACCGTTATCGGGGTGTTTTGACCTGTCTCACCCTTTCGATGTCGGGAGTTCCCAAGTGGCCTGCGCCCTTCCGGCAGAAGTCAAAGCACACATCCGAGAATGTCAAACCTCTTGAGGACTAACCGGATAAGCATGGTTTACTCAACACCCGATGCGTCTGCACAACGGCTGGCACGCCAATGCCTTGCACCAGCATGACTGCCACGGCGACCTCGACCGAGGTGAGGTAAAAAAATTTCTTCGCTGCAAAGCCATCAAGGCGCACGCTCTGGTGGGCAACCTGCAACATCAGCATGACCAGCAGCACCGCGCCACAGGCATCCATGGTCCACTGCGGGCGCGGGCTGGAGAACCTGCCAGCGATATTTTGAAACGCGTGGCTTTGCTGGTGCAGCCTGCTCAACCGGCGCCAGATGGCAACCGCCTCAAGCAGATGCCCATGCAAGTTGTTGAACCAGTCGAGCGCGGCGCTTTCCACCGGCTTGCTGCCAGAAACACGGTGCGCGCGCAGCAGCACGGCCAGTTCGTCGCCTTCTACCAGCTTCTGGCCGTTGGCCCGGCGACCACCAGCCTGTATCAGAAAGACCTGACAAAACGGGGTGCCGGTGACTCGCACCTCGTCAACGTGCTCGCGGCAATTCATCCCGTGGCCCGCCTGGATAATCGGCAAAAGCGGCGTACATGGGTCAATGGGGTTGCAATTGCGCATACAGTCCAGAT
>DAOSLL010000655.1:0-2524 GCA_035368905.1 Rhodoferax sp. | reverse complement strand
CCCGCAAAAGGTGCCGGTCACCGTGCTGTCGCGCTGCCTGCAGTTCAACCTGCGCCCGATGGCCCCCGAGACGATTCGTGAACACCTGCAGACAGTGTTGCAAACCGAGCAGGTGGTGGCCGACCAGCAGTCGCTGCGGCTGCTGGCGCGAGCTGCCAGGGGTTCCATGCGCGATGCGCTGAGCCTGACGGACCAGGCGATTGCCTTTGGCTCGGGCTCGCTCGAAGAGGCCACAGTGCGTCAGATGCTGGGCAGCGTTGACCGGTCTTATGTGTTTCGGCTGCTTGATGCGCTGGCGCAAGGTGACGGCAAGACCGTGGTGGAAACCTCTGAACTGCTGCGCCAATACGGGCTGAGCGCGGCCTCGACGCTGGAAGAAATGAGCACATTGCTGCAGCGCATGGCGGTGCTGCAGGCGGTGCCGGATGCGCCGCCGGGCGATGAGCCCGATGCCGAACTGGCCGAACTCAGTCGCCTGGCCGGTGTGATGCCGCCCGATGAAACCCAGTTGCTCTACAGCATTTGCCTGCATGGTCGCGGTGAACTCGGTCTGGCACCAGACGAGTATGCGGCGCTGACGATGGTGCTGTTGCGTCTGCTGGCATTCAAACCGACCGGGGCCAAAGCGGCCCAGGCGGAAAAAAAAACACTGAAAAAGGCCGTCCCTGCGGCTGACCCGCCAGCCGCCCGAATTTCGGTATCAAATCAGGCACCAGCCCTTGTAGATAAAGCGTCAGTAGCTTCTGAAAATGTAGCAATTCAGGCCTTGCCAGCGAGCTTTGAGCCGATCGCGCAACAGCCACTTCCAGCCGGTCAGCATTTGCCTGTGGTCACCATGCCCGGTGCCACCGACCATCCGGCTTTTCAAGTGCTAAATCAGCCTCTAGCCCATACTGATAAAGCGCAGGCAGCTACAACTATTGAAGCAATTCAGGTGCGCGTACAGGCCGACTCGATGCGTGAAACGCTGGCAGTTGGCACTTCGCAAGCGCTGCGGCCCAGCACCGAGGGAGACTTTTGGCATGCCACAGTTCAGACATTGATCGCGGCCGAAGCCATCAGCGCCATGGTGCGCGAGCTGGCATTACAGTCGCAACTGGTGGCCCGCGACACCGACCAGTGGCTGCTGCGGGTCGAGCGCGAATCGCTCAACCAGAGTGGCAGCCGTGATCGACTGGCCGCAGCGCTAGCGGCAGCGGGCCACCCGGTGCGGCTGGCAATCGAGGTCGGCCGGGTGACAGACAGCCCGGCCCGACGCAATGCGGCAGCATTGAACGAGCGGCAATTGATGGCCGAGAAGATCGTTTTTGACGACCCCTTTGTACAGTCGATGATGCGCGAATTTGGGGCGAAAATCGTGCCCGGCAGCATCAAGCCTGTTTAATTCAAAACCCATTCGAAACCAACCCAAGGAATTCACCCATGTTTAACAAAGGACAACTCGCTGGCCTGATGAAGCAGGCGCAGGCGATGCAGGACAACATGAAAAAGGCCCAGGACGAACTGGGCAGCATCGAAGTCAGCGGCGAGTCCGGTGCTGGCCTGGTCAAAGTCACCATGACCTGCAAACACGAAGTGCGCCGCATCACCATCGACCCGACCTTGCTGGCCGAAGACAAGGACATGCTGGAAGACCTGGTGGCGGCTGCTTTCAATGCTGCCTTGCGCAAGGCAGAAGACCTCTCTGCCGAAAAAATGGGCAAGATCACTGCCGGCATACCCGGTTTGCCCAGCGGCATGAAATTTCCTTTGTGATTCTTTGTGGGAAAGACCGCTGTTACGCGCAGCGAACCTGGCTCTTGCCCAACTGATCAGGAACTTGTGGGAAAGATCGCAGTATTGTTGCGTGAACCTGGCTCTTGCCCAACTGATCAGGGGCCTGTGGGTATGACCGCCATAGGCCGATGCCAACCAGCCCGCCCCGCAAAAGCTCAACATGTCTGACACCAATGCGCTGGAGGCACTGATTCAGGCGCTGCGGCGCTTGCCCGGAGTGGGGGTCAAGTCGGCGCAGCGCATGGCGTTTCATTTGCTGCAGCACGACCGCGCCGGTGCCCAAACCCTGTCGCGCGCGCTGGCCGAGGCGAGCGCGCAGATTGTGCATTGCGAACGCTGCCACACCTTTACCGAGCACAGCGTCTGCACCACCTGTCTGGATGTGCGCCGTGATGCCGGCAAGCTGTGTGTGGTCGAAACCCCGGCAGATCAGGCTGCGGTGGAGCGAACCGGTGCCTACAAGGGCCTGTATTTTGTGCTGATGGGCAAGCTAAGCCCGCTCGACGGCATTGGTCCGAAGGACATTGGCCTTAAGAAACTGTTTGACCGGGCGCTCGATGGCGTGGTGCAAGAGGTGATTCTGGCCACCAACTTCACCGCCGAAGGCGAGGCCACTGCGCATGTGATCAACGAAGGCCTCAAAACCAGAGGTGTTCAACTGACGCGGCTGGCCCGTGGCGTGCCAGTTGGCAGTGAGCTGGAGTACGTTGATCTGGGCACCATCGCCCACGCGCTGGTGGACCGGCGT
>DAOSLL010000654.1:0-2527 GCA_035368905.1 Rhodoferax sp. | reverse complement strand
TTGGAAAGCAGCCAGTGGCTGACCGATATCACCAACGCCGAAATGCCCAGCCATTTGTGCAGCCGATACATCTTGTCGAGCCCACCCAGATAAGGCTCAAACAGCACCGGGCGCACCGCCAGCAGCATCGCCACACTCATGACACCAATGGCCAACACGCCGCTGTACTGCATCAGCACACTGCGCCAAGCAGAAAAGTCGCCCAATCCGGCCATCGCCGGGGTATCGGTCATCCACCACAACGCCGTCAGGAGGAGCAGAAAGGCCCAGAGGAAAGTTTTGATTGGTTTCATTTTGAGTCGGTTTTTGGTGGAACTTCTCGATTCACAATGGCAATACCCATCAATGCCGTGGCACCGGGAACCCAGCCACGGTCGCAACATATTGAAAAAAATCGGCCTTTGCCTGCGCGGCAATCACGCCATCATTTCAGTCAGGAGTTGCTCAGCGGGGAATTGGAAAACGCCGTTATGGATGGGTCTGGCCATCCTATGCAGCCACGGTAAAGGTTTTGTGTCTCGTCGGTTTTGGTTTAACAAAGAAGGCTGTTGGCAGGCATCAGGCAGGCTGGCGCAATGCTCTGGTCTTTATGTTAAATTCGCTTGAACCCCTTATGCAATAAGCGATACAAGCTATTTATTTGATAGTTATCCGGACATGCCTGGCAGCATCGGCCAAACCCGGACCGTCAGCAGCAGGCCAGCCATGCGGCTTCAACCTAAGCCGGACGAGCCGGAATCGATGAGCTTTCGTCGCGAGGGCGCGACTCCTACACAACCAGTCGGAGCCTATTTGAATTTGCAGGAATCGCGCCCTCGCGACGAAGGCCGTCCAATTCCGGCCCGTCCGGCTTAGGGTCATTGCGGCGGCCAAGGGACAAGGGTCAGATTCGCCCCATGACCACCAGAACCAGGATGATGATCACCAGCAGCCCAAGCCCGCCGCTCGGCCCGTAGCCCCAGCTTCGGCTGTGCGGCCAGCTTGGGATCGCGCCAATGAGCAACAGAATCAGCACAATCAGCAGAATAAGGCCTAGGCTCATGATGCGTCCTTCTTGATCAGTTTGATGGGTGCTGCGACCTTGACCGCACTGCCCGCGTCGGCTGGCGCGGCGGCTTCTGGCGTTGCTGGCAGTTTCAGCAAGATGTCGGCCAGGTCATCTGCGTGCTCCTCTTCGGTGGCCAGAATGCCTTCGAGCATGCGCCGGGTGGTCGGGTCCTGGTCTCTCAGATAACTGATGAAATTGCGGTAGCTGTCGATCGCAATGCGCTCGGCGATCAGGTTTTCGGTGATCATGTCGCCCAAGCTTTTGCCTTCGATGTACTCGGCGTGGCTGCGAGCCAGCAGTGTTTCAGGCGAAAAATCCGGCTCGCCGCCGAGCTGCAGGATGCGCGTGGCAAGCAGGTCGGCGTGTCCCAGTTCTTCGTTGGAGTGCACCAGAAATTCGCTGGCAACCGACTGCGCCTGAATGCCGCGCGCCATGAAGTGGTGGCGCCGGTAACGCAGCACACAAACGATCTCGGTGGCCAGTGATTCATTGAGCATTTTCAGCACAACGGGTCGGTCTGCCGTGTAACTGGAGGTGACGGCACCTAGTTCGATGTTTTTGCGGGCCTGCTGGCGCACGGAATCAATGTTGATGGTGGGGGCGGGATATGTCATGGCTGCCTTTGGTGGTTGAGTAAGTAGGTAAGCGATGATGTGGTGTCAACCTGCCGGGGTCTGTTCGATGGCGAACCAAGTGGCAACAGGCAGGTGTGCCAACATGGCTGCTTTCGGGGCTTTCAGGCCTTTCAGGCACTTTCGCCGTTCACAGGAGTTTCAACATGGTTTTCAAAGCATTTTTCATGGCCGGTGTCATGCTGGTCTGGGTTGCACCAGGCGCAGCGCAAAGTCCTGCAGCCCCAGTGCCGCCGGTGGCCAGCGTGGCATCGGTTGACCTGGCACGCTACGCCGGCAAGTGGTTCGAGATTGGCAGTTTTCCGATGTATTTCCAGCGCAACTGCGTAGCGGACACCACGGCCGAGTACACCTTGACCCCGCAGGGCAAGGTGCAAGTCACCAACCGCTGCCGCACCGACAGCGGTTTTGATGAAGCCATTGGCAGCGCCACGGCAGTTGAGGGGTTTGACAACAGCCGCCTCAAAGTGTCATTTTTCTGGCCGTTCAAGGCCGACTATTGGGTGATCGGGCTAGATGCCGATTACCGCTGGGCGGTGGTGGGCAACCCGAACCGCAAATACCTGTGGCTGCTGTCGCGCACGCCGCAGTTGCCACCGGCCCTGCTTGAGGCCGCGATGGCAGCCGCCAGCGCGCAAGGGTTTGACCTGAGCCAGTTGCGCTACACCCGACAAACTGCGCCATAGCCGCTTTTGAAAGCTGCTGGCACTCGCTGTGCTGAAGCTGGCGAATTGTTGGTTCAATCGCATTAGCACCAGTAGCGCAACCTGCGATCAACCATCACCACCATCGCCTTGCCGCTCTGGGCGGTGTTGCGCTGCTCAAAGTGAGCCACCAGATCGGTGGT
>DAOSLL010000653.1:0-2530 GCA_035368905.1 Rhodoferax sp. | reverse complement strand
ATGACTCGCTCGTTTCTGCGAACTTTCCTGTGTTCTTTCTGGATGCTTTGGCTGCCCTTTAGTAGTCAGGCCCGCGTTCCAGAAATATGCGTCTCCACGATCGCGGAGTTGAAAGTATTGCTTGCCGATCCGCCGCTATCGTTGAGATGGGAAGAGACAACCATGGATGATGCCAAACCGCTGGTGGTGTCTATTGCTGAGAGAAACGGAGCGCTTTCTGTCGAGTTCGTGAAAGCCACCAAAGGCGTTTGGGCAGACATTTCCGGCGTGATTTGTAAGTCCGACAAAGCCATGGAAATAAGATTTACGGCAGAGCAGATTCACTTTGGCCCCGCCGCAAGCTGGGTGCTTCGCTATGCCTTGAGTAATGGCGGCAAATTTACTCTGACTAGATTGGGCGAAAAGCAGGTGCAAGTGCAAACCACGGGATGGAGTGGGGATTTTGTTGCAATCGAGAAGTAGCCACAAAAGTCGTAAGTCTTTGGTGAACTCATAGGCCAAAGCCGAAATTGCTGGTTGCATTCACATTGTTTGGTTGCGGTAGGGACGGAGGTTACCCCCCGCCCCCCGCACGTTGGGAGTGCGGCACTGTAGTATCAGATCAGGAAACGATGCAGTTTGTCTTTGGTGCGCTGAATCAGATGCCTTTTCTGGATTCGGCCCTGCAACGGTTGGTGCATACCAGTTCCCTGCAGGTCCACCTCATCACCGATGTGGACCCGTATGCCGATACAGAACGCAGCAGTGTATTGCTCTCATGTTCAGCTTGACCGTGACGCGGCGCATTGATTCCTCGACTTTTGGCTACGCCACCGGCTTGAGCTAACCGCAGCTGCCCACCGTTCCGCAACTCACGCACTGAGTGCATCCATCGATGCGATGCACATCGTGAGCACCGCAGTGGCCGCACTTCTTCCCAGTGCCGGCAGCAAAATGGTCCCCTGCTCGCAGCGCATGAGGGCTAGCATCAACTGACGGGGCGCCAGCGGCTTCAGCGTTGCGGCCACTCGATAGGCGAGCCTCCAACAACTTGGACAACTTGGCAATTGGCACCTGTTGACCTTCTGACGTCAAGAAGCCACGACGCACCAACATTTCTTGCAAAGCGTAGCCAATGGCAGCGACTTCAGAGTCATGAAAACGCGGAACCTGGGTGCCATCGGCCTTGGTGGCGTAACCATAACGCACCGGCCCCTTGTCCCAGGCAACTTCACGCATGTTCTCGATAGTCTTGGCAACCGAGACGCCAGAGCGAGCCGCCATGGAGAGCATACGCAAGCTCAGGTCAACCCACTGCTGTCCAGCATCGCGCTGACTGCCCGCCAAGAAGAATTCAACAGGACGCTCGATGGTCACTGCCTTGCCATCGACCACGCCATCCACGGTCATGAAACTGGTGGTGACATACACGGAGCGCTTGCCCTCATGGGTCCACATTTGAATCTTGGTGGTGACGCTTTCGAGTTCACCATCGACACGGGCGTTAAACTGCTTGTGCAGCGGGTCGTCATTCGCGACATGAGGATCCGGGCTAACAGCAGGTGAAGTAACGGTCGGACCAACCGACAGCACCGAGCCCAGCACCGAGTTCGGACGGTATGTGGCAAGCCCCTTGAGACCGGCCTTCCAGCCTTCCAGATACAAACCCTTAAAGTCATCATAAGGATAGTCAGCAGAGACGTTCACGGTCTTAGAAATCGCAGTGTCAATGAACGGTTGCACGGCCTCCATCATCTGCATGTGTTCCTGCGCTGTCATCTCCAGCGCCGTGACGAAATACTCAGGCAGAGTGCTCACGTCACCACCCATGTGGCGATACAGTCGCCATGCATGGTCAGCGACTTCATAAAAACGGTGCCCGCCATCGGCCAATCTCTTCTTGCGGTTATAGACCCAGCTAAATGCGGGCTCGATACCATTGGATGCGTTGTCAGCGAAAGCCAGTGTAATGGTGCCAGTAGGAGCAATCGACAGCAGGTGGCTATTGCGCAGACCCACCGTCTTGATGCCTTCACGAATGTCTGCGGGCAGACGCTTGGCAAAGCCGCTTTGCAGATACTTTTCGGCTTCAAGCAGCGGAAACGATCCCTTTTCGGAAGCCAACTTGATTGAAGCCCGGTACGCCTCATTGCGCATCATTTCTGCAATCTTTGCAGCCATCGCGCAACCCTGTTCAGAGTTGTACTTGATGCCCATCATTACCAAGGCGCTGCCCAGACCAAGGAAGCCCAGGCCAATACGGCGCTTGTTTGAGGCTTCAATTTTTTGCTTTTCAAGAGGCCAGAAGGTGGCGTCCAGCACGTTATCGAGCATGCGAACAGCGGTATGCACAACTCCAGCAAACGAATCAAAGTCGAATTGCGCGTCTTCAGTAAATGCATCGCGTACGTGCTTGGTCAGGTCAATGGAGCCCAGGCAACAACAGCCGTAATCTGGAAGAGGTTGCTCAGCACAAGGATTGGTAGCTTCAATCGTCTCGCAGTACCACAGGTTGTTCATACGATTGATGCGATCGATCAGAATGAACCCC
>DAOSLL010000652.1:0-2531 GCA_035368905.1 Rhodoferax sp. | reverse complement strand
GGTGTCATTACTGGACACCCCAGGGTCGCCTCTACCCGCATTTCGTCGCCCAAGGCGCGCGTACTCACCATCAATGGAGAAAGACTGCGCCGGTTGATGGAGCGAAATTCAACGGTTTCGATGAGCATGTTGACCGTGGTCGCGGGTTATGTCCGAAGCTGATTTTTCTTGACAACGGACCAAATGAAATCATGACTACGCCAAACAAAGGTCTCGAATCAACGCCATTGGTTGAAACATCAGCCAATTTGCTCTTTGCCCTGTTCATCTTTATTGCAGATGCTGAAGGCAACATGAGCGCCCGAGAAGTTCAGAATCTGCAGGAGATGATCGAAGATGCCAGTTGGTGTGGAGACGCTGACATCAAAATGGGGCTGGAAAACCTGCGTGTTCGCTACCCCAACCTCTGGAAGGATTACCAGCAAAAGTCATTTGCGCATGACCTGAAAAGCATCTTGGTGAGAATTCAGACCGTGGGCGCTGGGGTTGCAGATCCCGCTGGGGCGCTGGATTCGCTGCGAACTTTTGTCAATCGCCTTTGCCAGAATCCTTCGCCGACACTCGTTCGATTAGGACTTAGTTCGCTTCGTGCCGCCAAGCAAAAGGCTCAAAAGGACGCGTTGCGCGCGCTGTCCATGCCAGATAGTGCCAATGCAGACAGCGCGATTGGTGCAGAGGGTTCATTTGCGCCAGTGTTTATGCCAGCCGAGGCGAGTCAACCGAATGTTCCCATTGGCCCAGAGCTTGATCGCGCTATTTGGCCGAGTGCAACGCTGAAGCTGGCCACAGAGAATCTATGGAAACGTGGAAAAACACCGGTGGTCTGCGTAGCCGTCATTCCAGAAACCCATGATGTCAAGACTTTTGTTTTTCAGGCAGTGCAACCCGTTCTTTTTGTCTATCAGCCCGGACAGTTCGCAACCCTGGAACTGCCGATTGAGGGTAAGACAGTGCGGCGCAGCTACACCATTTCATCGTCGCCATCCCGGCCGCATGCCTTGTCGGTCACCGTGAAGCGCGTTCCAGGTGGCCTTGTTTCGAACTGGCTGCATGACAACATGAAAGTGGGTTTTCAGTTCCCGCTCTTGGGCCCGCATGGTGAGTTCACTTGTTTCAACGCACCCGCAGAAAAGCTGTTGCTTATCGCTGCTGGAAGTGGGGTGACGCCCATCATGTCGATGTTGCGCTGGCTGGCTGATACGTGTTCAACGGCTGACATCGTGTTCATTAACAACATCCGAACACCAGCCGACATCATATTTAGAAACGAGCTCAAATACTTGGGAATGCGCCTTGGCGGCACACTCAAGATGGGGCTGATTCCCAGCAGCGTTGAAGCCGGGCAGGCCTGGAACGGCCCGGTTTGTCGATTCAGCAAACATTTGCTCCAGTTGTGGGCCCCCGACTTTGTGGAGCGCGAGGTTTTTGTCTGCGGGCCTTCAGGGTACATGGATGCCGTTCGCACAACACTGAAGCAAATCGGTTTTCCGGCTGACCGGTATCACCAGGAGAGTTTTGGCGGGCCAGCACCAGCCCAAAAAGTCGTGAATGCGACCACCGAGGCAATTGCAGCGATAGTTGCACCTGCACCTGCACCTGCACCTGCCGCCAAGGCGGCATCAGTCCGGGTTGAAGCGCCCGTCGTGCAAGCGCCTGTGGCCAGCAAGGCCGAGGCAAATATTGAACTGGTTTTCTCGATCAGTTCAAAAACGGTCAAGGTCACATCAGGCGACTTCATTCTCGATGTAGCCGAAGAGCACGGCATCGTGCTGCCAAGTTCCTGCAGGGCAGGCAACTGCGGTACCTGCAAAGTCAAAAAGACAGAGGGCAATGTTGAAATGGACAATCAACAGGCTCTTGGCGAAGCCGATTTGAGTGAAGGCTTTGTTCTTGCCTGTGTGGGTCGGGCGTGCAGTCGTCGGGTTGTTCTTGAGGCGTAGCGGTCGCCCGGGCATAGCGCAAAAAACCGCATTGCCCGGCTGGCAATTTGGAGATGGTTTCTTGATGACTTCGAGGTCTTGCACGAAAAGCAGCGTAAGAGTAATGGCGATACCGATCGCGATAGCTGGTCTTTTGGCCGGGTGCCCGGGTGGCGGTGGCAGTTCGCCGACACCAGAACTGCCAACAGACCGGAAATAATGCGCTCTGATAGCAGCCGCCAAACTCAAGGGTGATGCCACTGAGTCACTTTGCGGGTTGCCAGGCGCGCCAAGAATCCCAGCGATATCCGGTGAAACTGAGCCGGCACTCAAAGCTTGCGTTGAACTGGCCAAACTGCTGTTTTTTTCCAAAGACATGAGCTTTGATCGCCAAGTTGCGTGCGTTACCTGCCACCATCCAGTTTTCGGATTTGGCGACAACGTTGCGATACCCATTGGAGTGGACGGTAACAGTCCTGATCACTTTGGACCGGGTCGAGTGCGTGTACAGGTTGGCACCGGTGCCTCACCCGAGCAAGTTCCACCGTTCACTTCAAACGGCATCATTGGCAACCCCGCCATACCACGCAATTTTTCCACGCTCTTTGGTTT
>DAOSLL010000651.1:0-2557 GCA_035368905.1 Rhodoferax sp. | reverse complement strand
ATGGCAAAGCCTGACAAACTGGTCAAAAGCGCTGAGTCTCACCCGGCGTATGGTGGAGCACCCTTTTAACGTGGGCCTGATGCAAGAGGCCCTGGTCAGTCAGGCGCAATTGGCACTAAACTTGAAATCATGAAGACCACCCCTTCCAGCAGTCAGAGCGTGCCGCGCCCCAGCGTGATTCAGTTTCCCATCCCGGACCTGTCAACCCTGGCGGCCGCTTATATGCCGCTGCTGATCGATGGCGGTATCTTTGTCCAGACCAATCGTGACTATCAACTTGGGGATTCGGTTTATGCGCTGATTTCGCTGCCGGATGATCCTCAGCGTTACCCGGTAGCCGCCAAGGTGGTATGGGTGACCCCGCCCAAGGCAGCAGGTGGCAGAGTTCAAGGTGTCGGCATCAGGTTTCCCAAGGACGAAAAGTCGTTGGCGCTCAAAGCAAAAATTGAAGCAGCTTTGAGCGCTTACGTCGGCACTGACCGGGCCACACAAACCATTTGAGTCAACCGCTGTTGGTCTTCAGCGCTTTTTTGGCCTTGCATGTTTACAGATTCTCACTGCCACCTTGATTTCCCCGAACTGATGCACGAGTTGCCAGCCATTTTGAAGGCTATGGCAAATGCCCAGGTGAATCGCGCCTTGTGCATCAGCACCACACTGGAAGAGTTCCCCGCAGTACATCAATTGGCTCTGTCACACCCCAATTTGTGGGCAACAGCCGGTGTTCACCCGGATAGCGAAGGTGTCAGGGAACCCGGTCTGGCGGACTTGCTGGCACTGGGCAGTCTGCCACGGGTGCTGGGTATCGGCGAAACCGGGCTTGACTACTACCGGCTCAATGGTCGCAACGTGGCCGACATGGAATGGCAGCGCAACCGGTTTCGCACCCACATCATGGCGGCCCGGCAATTGGCAAAACCCTTGGTGATCCACACCCGCAGTGCGGCCATGGATACGCTGGCTATTTTGCGCGAAGCGGGTGAAGACGGCTCGGCGGGAAGTGCTGGCGGTGTTTTTCACTGCTTTACCGAAGATGCAGCCACCGCCCGCACCGCCTTGGACCTGGGTTTTTATATTTCTTTTTCTGGTATTTTGACCTTCAAAAGTGCGCAAACGATTCGCGACGTGGCGACTTTTGTGCCGCTCGACCGGCTGTTGATCGAAACCGACAGCCCCTACCTGGCACCAGTCCCACACCGAGGTAAAACCAATAACCCTTCGTTTGTGCCATTAGTGGCGGCGCAACTGGCGCAACTCCGGCAAATGCCGATTCAACAAATCGCACGGCTTACCAGTGACAATTTTGACACCTTGTTCAAAGGAGTTTGCGCGTGCAAAAGCCGTTAATGCATCATCTGGTAAAACCTCTGATTTACTTTAAAAGACTCTGCTATCTATTTGTTTTAATAGCATTTTCTTCAGCCTATGCCGGGTCGTATGAAGATTTTTTCAGCGCCGTAAAGTTTGACGATGAACGAGGGCTTTTGGCACTGCTGCAGCGTGGTTTTGATGCCAATACAGTCGGCCCCACAGGCCTCCCGGCGCTGCTGCAAGCATTGAAGGAACGGTCACCCAAGGTGGTCCGGGTGTTGATTGAATGGCCCAAAACCCGGGTTGAAGTGCGCAACGCAGTTGACGAAAGTCCCTTGATGCTGACTTGCCTGACCGGCGATCTTGAACTGAGCCGTTTGTTGATCCGAAAAAATGCAGATGTCAACAAGCCCGGCTGGACCCCGCTGCATTACGCCGCGACCAACGGTCATGTACCGGTGATCCGTCTGCTGCTCGACGAGAACGCCTATATCGACGCAGCATCACCCAACGGGACGACACCATTGATGATGGCCGCGCATTACGGCTCGAGTGAAGCCGTCAAGCTGCTGCTCGAATCCGGCGCTGATCCAGTGCTGAAGAATATCCAGGGTTTGTCCGCACTGGACTTTGCCAATCGCGCTGGCAACGAGGATTCCGCCACCATGATCCAGAAATTCATCCGGGACATGCAGCCAAAAGGAACCTGGTAGAGATTGATTTGACTTTATACGATGTATATTATGTAAAGTAAGAGATCAAGAAAAGCTTGGTCAACCAAGCCGCTGGCACGGTGGTTTGTCTGCCAGCCCCTACTTCCTGTTGGATGGGAATCAGGAATTTGCTTCAGCAATACCGTTCCATCAAGAACAGCTGGCCTCGCTCCAAGAAACTTCTAACTCGCGTGTCGCATCTAGCCGAGATCGAGCGTGCTAACAAATGGCCTTATCGCCGACCGAACGAAGAATTTGTCAACCGGTCAGCCTCGCGCGCAGTGGGAACCAAATCAGAGGTAGTGAAGTCGTCCGCGACCTGCGGTCAGCCTCGCGCGCAAAGAGGAACTTTGGTGTGTAGGCTTGCCATCCTCCGGTTATACTCTGCGCCAACGGTGGCTGTAGCTCAGTTGGTAGAGTCCAGGATTGTGATTCCTGTTGTCGTGGGTTCGAGCCCCATCAGCCACCCCAAGCTACATAGTGCCAGAACGGAAACCCCACCAAAACGCCACCTCTTACTGCTTAAATATTAA
>DAOSLL010000650.1:0-2581 GCA_035368905.1 Rhodoferax sp. | reverse complement strand
CCTCATGCATATTTACTTTTTTAGCTTTCTTGGGGTTCAACTATCGGGTGGAAACGCTACGCACCCATTTGCACCACTGGCAACGCGCTTGGGGTTGTTGCTTCCAATGGACAGGGGTCGGTGCCGTCGTTGCGCCTACCCAGATGCGCCGCCAGCGGCCCAGTTGAGCGCGTCCAATTGAGTAGTCCACGTTGAAGCAGTCAGAATCAGACCCACCAAAAACCGGAATTACCCCACCATGTCCGCAAATGAAAACAAGAGCAGCCGGTCAACGCTGATCGTCGGTGCCATCGGTGTCGTTTTTGGCGACATCGGAACCAGCCCGCTTTATGCGCTCAAGGAAACCTTTGCCGGGCATCACCCAATTGGGGTGGAGGCGGCAAGCATCATGGGGGTTTTGTCGCTGATTTTCTGGACCATCATGGCGCTGGTCACGCTGAAATACGTGGCCATCATCATGCGCGCCGACAACCGCGGCGAAGGCGGTAGCCTGGCGCTACTGGCCCGCGTCACGGAATTGACCAAAAATTCGCGTGCCACCTGGTTCGTCACCATGCTTGGCATCTTTGCCGCTGCGCTGTTCTACGGCGACAGCATGATCACCCCGGCGATCTCCGTGCTCAGCGCCGTCGAAGGGCTTGAAGTGGTGGCACCGCAGTTCAAGGACTACGTGCTGCCGATTACCGTCGTGGTGCTGTCAGGCCTGTTCTGGATTCAGAGCAAAGGCACGGCTGTCATGGGCCGACTGTTCGGGCCAGTCATGTGTTTGTGGTTTGCCGTGCTGGCGGTCACCGGGGTGATCAGCATCTTGCGGGCTCCACAGGTGTTGCTGGCCCTGAACCCGATGTATGCCGTCGAATTCCTGGTCAGCGATCCGTGGCGCAGTTTCCTTGCATTGGGCGCGATTGTCCTGTCTGTCACCGGGGGCGAGGCGCTCTACACCGACATGGGACATTTTGGCAAATACCCGATTCGCCTTGCATGGTTCACTTTTGTGTTGCCGGCACTGGTGCTGAACTATTACGGACAAGGTGCCTTGTTGCTGACGGATCCGGGCGCGATCCAGAACCCGTTTTACCGACTGACTCCAGACTGGGCGCTGCTGCCCATGGTGGCGCTGGCCACCTTGGCGACAGTCATCGCTTCGCAGGCGGTGATATCGGGGGCCTTCTCGGTGGCACGGCAGGCAGTCCAGCTTGGCTACCTGCCACGGATGAAGATCGTGCACACGTCTTCAATGGAAGCCGGGCAGATTTACGTGCCTTTTACCAACCTGACACTTTATATTGCGGTCATGGCGCTGGTACTGGGGTTTCGGTCGTCCAGCAATCTGGCAGCAGCCTACGGTATTGCGGTGACCGGCACGATGATGATCGACACGGTGCTGGTTGCGTTTGTCGCGGTACTGGCGTGGCGCTGGAGTCCGTGGCTGGCGGTGCCCTTGCTTGGTGCACTGCTACTGCTTGATTTTGCTTTTTTCTCGGCCAACGTCATCAAGCTGTTGCAAGGCGGCTGGTTCCCGGTCGTCGTCGCGCTGGCATCTTTCACCACGTTGACCACCTGGCGGCGCGGTCGCAGTCTGCTGTTTCAGGAGATGGGTAACCTGACCATGCCGCTTGACCAGTTCATCCGCTCCATCGAGGGAGCGGCCCTGAAGCGGGTCAGCAGCACTGCTGTCTATCTGACCAGCCGGCTTGAGGGCGCGCCATCGGCGTTGCTGCACAACATCAAGCACAACGAGGTGCTGCATGCCCGCAATGTGCTGGCCACCGTGCTGACCGCTGAGGTGCCCTACGTTGCCGAGCCGGACCGGATCGAGATCATCGACATTGGCAACAGTTTCTACCGGGTTTTCATACGCTATGGTTTCATGGAGCAACCCGACCTGCCCAAGGCACTGGTGGCCTGCGGTGAACTGGGTCTGGTGTTCGACATGGAAAAGACTTCGTTTTTCCTCAGCCGCGAAGTAGTGGTGCCGAAACTGGCACCACCGATGATGATGTGGCGCGAACTATTCTTCATCCTGATGCTGCGCAATGCGCAAAGCGCCACCGATTTCTTCCGTATTCCGACCAATCGGGTGGTCGAACTGGGTACGCTGGTCGAGATCTGATGTCGTCAGTCGCAACAGCGCACCTGCCGAAGATCAAGCAAGCTGTTCGGTTTTTTTGAATGGCTCGTGAACTTCTCTTGCAGTCATTTACGACCCAGTTGCACAAAACAGCCAACATACTCAGGATTCTTCTTCCCCTTATGCATTTCCCACGGTTTGTGAATTGTCAGTGCCAAACCCGACCTGTGTTTTAGACTCTCCCCCTTTTACCGTTCTTAATTCAAGGCAAGCTACATGAGCGCATTTTTGAATGAAACCGTTTTGAGCGTTCATCACTGGACCGATCGACTTTTCAGCTTCACCACCACACGAGATCCCACACTGCGCTTTTCTAACGGGCACTTCACCATGATTGGCCTGCGTCTGGAAGGCGGCAAGCCGCTACTGCGGGCTTACAGCATCGTCAGTGCCAACTATGAGGAGCACCTGGAGTTTTTGAGCATCAAGGTTCAAGATGGGCCGCTGACC
>DAOSLL010000649.1:0-2581 GCA_035368905.1 Rhodoferax sp. | reverse complement strand
CCTTGTTGCCTCGTCCATCCGCTTTGCAGCCATTCGTCATCTCTCCAATCAACTCTTTCAAGCAATAACGCACGAGGCGGCAAATGGTTGTCATGAGTTATGAAAAGATCAATAAGTGACTCGCTCCACTGCTTTTGCATCTCATCAAGCATTTCAGGGAACCAGACTCGTGTGGAATCACCAGAAGGCATTTTGGTTAACATTCATCAAGCGGGACAGGCCGCTTCAGTCCTGTCCCGCTTGATGAATGGGTAGGCATCGGCGCGGCAATTCAACTCAGCGAGCGACGGGCTCACTCGCTCGTTGCACAGTGAACTCCATGGTCCAACCTCGTTCAGCAGGCGCGATTGCTAGGCGGTGCACGAGGAACCCAGGTGTCGTGAGTGCCCCTGGCACCCCGGGCAAGTACCAAGCGCCTTCCTTTTGGACTGCGGGAAGCGAGAAGTTGCCACTCTGATCGCGGCCGTAAATTTTGAGTCCGTCCAGCTGTGCGGTTGTGCCGTTGTCGAAGCGATCACCAGCGCCGACGACAAGCCAAGCGCGAGCGAGATAGGTGAGTTCGACTCCGACTGCCAGGTGGATGGTGTCCTCTGCCGGAGCAAGGACCTGAGTGAAGAAGTTGGTCGGTAGCTTCCTTCGCCTACGTTCAGGCAGGGCATTTGCGGTCCAGTTCACTTCGCCCCCACTGCCGGTCGTTGCTCTCATGCCCGCCTCAGGAAGGTGCCAGGTCTGACCCAGGGCCAGAACTAACCGGATGGGCGCACCGATGATGGCCTGGCCAGCCGAGTCGATGACCTTGAAGCGGACCTCAATCGGTTGTGCCGCTTGTGCGGCGACAGCCACGAGAATCGATAGCAGCATGCCACTCAGGTGTCGAAGGAGCAAGGAACGAGTCATTGATGCAGGACGCGCGCGTGTCGTTGATTCCAATGCCCAATCGAGATAGGAAGAAGCCTCACGGCCCCTCCCTCTCACACCACCGGACATACGGGTCACGTTTCCGGCGGTTCCTTGACACATTGTTGATCTCATGCTGCCTTGGCCGGAGCCAATTCGGGCAACCCCATTTGACGAAACAACTTTGCAGGCAGTGCCAGACTCAATGCTGGCGTTTTGCTCAGGCGCCATGGCCCATGCGCGCTCTTGCTTGTGTTCCAAGCCTCGCGCACAGTGGCACCGCGTTTCCTTAGCTCGCGGGATCCCGCGCTGCCCCATTGTTTCCATGCATAGCATCGTACCAGCGCTGTGCGCCAACGAATTGCTCAGTGGTGTGGGCAAACACTAAAGGATGCCCCACTTATTGCCGCTCCGGTACATATCCTGGCTGAATGGTGATGAACCAGCGTGGCAGTGCTGGCAGTCGCTGTAGTTTTGCTTCCACTGCCCGCATAGCAACTTTGCCCAACGTGACACCCTTCTTGTAGACGGTATCGATCAGCTTGACGACCGGATGCAGGCCCTTCCATGTCATTGAGGAGGCACATCCCACGACTGCTTCTATGCTATCGAGAATACTGCCGTTCCAGTGATTCTCCAGGATGCCCCAGCAGCGCTCGACCGGGTCGTATTTGCTGTGATACGGTGGATAGTAGGCAAGGTCGAAGGTGAGTCCGGATTCCTGCGAGAAGTCCACCAAACGTTTCATGAACTGGGTGCGGTAGCTGTTGCAGTCGGGACTGTTGTCAATATTGATGGCAAGAGTATTCACCAGGGGAAACTTGTGCTTGGCGCTGTGCCAAAAATCTTGCAGACAGTCGACCTGGCAATCGCTTGTCGAACGTGTCACCATGTAGACATACAGCTCGTCATGCTGAGATAGAAAGAAATCCATCGGGGTAACCATGATGCCTTTGAAGTCATGATCCAGTGCCACTGTCGGTGCGAGGGTGCGTCCATCACGCGACAGCTCCCCCATCTTGACAACTGCCTTGGCATCCATCGAGATGCGCAGGACTTCCTCATTGGCGTGCGCGCTCTTATTGGCTACTGCGAGCTGCTCGAATATGGCGTTGGTTTGTGGAATCTTTTTCAGCGGTTTGGACTTCTCAACTTTCTTCAGAATGAACCCCAGTCGGTTCATCCGAAGTCGCAGTGCTTCATCCCCAGGTAACGCCTCTGGGGCGTAGTTCTTCTGCGCGATGAGTTGGCGACGCAACTCGGATACCGTGAGTCTGGTGTAGAGCCGTTTGTGGCGAAACTGGGGATCAGTCTGACTGAAACCGTCAACGATTTGCCGGATATCCTCAAGCAAATTGGGCAGATGAAATACAACTGGTTTGCGACCGCGTAGGTTGCAAGCAGGAACGCACCGTATGCCTGTCTTGACTTCACGTTGGCCCAAGCGGATGGAGGTGCGCGCCCAACCCAACTTGACCTCTGCCTGTGTTTGGCCACCACGGCCGAGTTGCTCGACAGCATTGGCCATGAACTTTCGGCGTGCGCTGCCTTTGAGGGCTGCTGCGGTCTTCTTAAAGAAGGTGATTACGGTTTCAGTGAGATTCAGGCTACATACTCTTGAATAGTTTTCAAGTGTCGATTGGATGGCATTTATAGCCTTTTCACCTGCTTTGGTTCAGTGCTC
>DAOSLL010000648.1:0-2587 GCA_035368905.1 Rhodoferax sp. | reverse complement strand
CTGATTGACCCCAGCCCCAGGCAATGGTCGCCACCGAGCAAGATCGGCAGCCGCTGCAGCGCCAGTTCGGCATAGACCGCTTCATGCACGGTGGTGTTCCAGGCCACCACTTCATCGAGATGCCGGTAGCCGTCCACCGGTGCCAGCCATGGGTTGTGCGGACCGGTCAAGTTGCCCCGGTCAATCACCTGCAGACCATGGCTCTGCAGCACCGGCACGATATCGGCCACCCGCAGGGCTTCCGGCCCCATGCTGGCCCCACGGCTGCCCGCGCCAATGTCGGTGGGTGCGCCAATCAGGCTGATGTTGTGGTTCATGATGCGGGTCCGGTTGATGGCAATAACTGCGGTTTTAACTGAAATTCGTTGGCCATTCAGCATGAGGCAATCATCGGGCAGCCGGGCAACTGTTGCTTGCTGGGCTCAAGTGGTCTTGATCGGTCCCGCCAGGCTTCAAATGCGCTCGATTTTCCAGGCCAGCGCGACCGAGGTGGTGGTCTTGACGACCCCTTCGAGGTTGCGGATTTCATCGAGCAAGGCATTCAGGCGCACGGCAGATTCGGCGCGCAGCAGCAGCACGTAATCAAACTCGCCACTGACGGCGCAGAGCTGGCGCAGTTCAGGCATGCGCTCCAACCGCGCTTCGATCAGGCGACCGGCTTTGGGCTGCACGGTCAGGCCGACAAACGCCTGCAGGCTCTGGTTCAGCAGGTCTTGCGCCAGCCGCACGGTGTAACCGGCAATGATGCCTTCGCGCTCCAGCCGACTCAGGCGCGACAACACGGTGGTGCGTGCGGTGCCCAGCTTGCGCGCCAGATTGGCGGCAGATTCGCGGGCGTTGACTTGCAGCAGCGCCAGCAACTCGCGGTCAAGTGCGTCGCGCAGGGCTGGCGGTGGGGGCAATGTGGGTGATGCGACAAGTGGCATGGGGACTTGGAACCGTCGATATGACGAAAAAGATGCCATTGTGACATTCAGGAATAGTTTTTCGTCATTGCACCCGGTGGTTCTGACAACAACTGCCCCTAAACTTAATCTCTAACAAGTCAAGTCTTTGCATATCATGCGAAGAATTCAAATATTCAAAGTCATTCGCCGCGAGGGCGCGACTCCTACAAATTCAAATTGGCGCCGACTGTTTGTGTAGGAGTCGCGCCCTCGCGACGAAGGCTCATCGATTCCGGCTCGTCCGGCATAGGATGTGGTCAGAAATATATTCCCTTATCTGCACCGGCGGATTTGGGCGCACAGTGTCGTTGCAAACCGCTTGTTTAGCTGGCGACACAAGCGGTTTGCAACAACGCATTGCGCTGGCCAGTGCGGCCGAACTGTTCAAGTTGTTTTTGCTTGACACCTAAGTCTGTTGATGATTTTTTTCAGGAGAATTCCATGCGTATCGTTCTGATGGGTGCCGGCCACATTGGCCAAACAATTGCCCGCCTGCTGTCGCAAAGTGGCGATTACCAGGTCAAGGTGGTGGACTGCAGCGTGGTGGCGCTCAAGGCGCTGTCGCACCTGCAGGTCGAAACGGCGCTGATCGACACCTCTGATGCGAACGAATTGCGCGCTTGCATGACAGGTTTTGATGCGGTCATCAATGCCCTGCCATACCACCTGGCGCTGACCGTTGCCAGCCTGGCCAAAGCAGCGGGTTGCCACTATTTTGATCTGACCGAAGACATGGTGGCCACCCGCGAGATCATGCAACTGGCCAGGGGTGCCAGCACCGCCTTCATGCCGCAATGCGGACTGGCACCCGGCTTTATTGGCATCGTGGCGCACCACCTGAGCCAGAAGTTCAGCTACCTGCATGAGGTCAAGATGCGGGTCGGTGCGCTACCGGCGTTTCCCACCAATTCGCTCAAGTACAACCTGACCTGGAGCGTTGATGGCCTGATCAACGAGTATTGCCACCCCTGCGAAGCAATCCGTGAAGGCAACGTCATCGAAGTGCTGCCGCTGGAAGGGCTGGAACACTTTTCGCTCGACGGCACCGAATACGAAGCCTTCAACACCTCGGGTGGCTTGGGCACGCTGTGCGACACCTTGAAAGGCAAGGTTCAGACGCTGGACTACAAGACCGTGCGCTACCCCGGCCACTGCGGCATCATGAAGATGCTGCTGCAGGAACTGGGCATGCGGTCTGACCAGGACACCCTCAAGGCCATCTTGCGCCGCTCGATCCCGCTGACCATGCAGGACGTGGTGCTGGTTTTTGTCACCGTCAGTGGCGAGTGTGACGGCAAGTTTGTGCAGGAGGTTTTTGCCCGCAAGATTTTTGCCGACCGCAGTGAGGTCAACCCGATGAGTGCCATCCAGATCACCACGGCGGCCGGCATTTGTGCTGCCGTGGACATGTTTCGCGAAGGCAAGCTGCCGCAGTCGGGCTTTATCCGCCAAGAGCAGGTGGCATTGCCAGACTTGCTGGCCAACCGCTTTGGCAGCGCCTACCAGCAGTCGCGCCAGGTGGAGTCGATCGGCTAAAGCCAGACCCGCCATTTTTCAGACTGGCTGCCGGGCCTGTTGCCGCCTCTGGTGGCAGGTCTGACCTGCGGCAATTGTTGCCGCCACACCCGCTTTGGTTTCCC
>DAOSLL010000647.1:0-2592 GCA_035368905.1 Rhodoferax sp. | reverse complement strand
GCCTCGTTCTGCGTGGTCTTTTGAAGTCGAAGCAAGGCCATTTGGCGAAACATGGTAATGCTTATCCCAGGTTAAACACTGTAATAACATAATCGATATGTTTTAATAATTGTCAAACTCAACCGCTGACGCGGTGGTTGGTCTGCCCAGGCCACCACCGCGTTTTTGTTTGAGCGCGACTTGCGCAAAAGGTGTTTGGGGTGAAACCTTCGAACTGGGGATGTTCCCTGGTTTTGAAGGTAATTTGTCATGACACCGTAACGCCAACGCATGCTCAACGCAATGGTGCTGCGAGGCTTTGTTGTACTCACCCACGCTCGCTACACCCTGCTGGGTCAGACCTTGTTGGGGCAACTGCGCGCCCATTGGAGAGACCGTCGCCCCACAACCTGGCTGTTTTGCAACCACACCGGCATACAACCGGCGAGCATCGAATCAGCCCAGCGCGCCTAAAGCGGTTGAGCGGGCGTTCTACGCGTTTCTAGCAGCCTGTCGGACCTACAAATCGTTTGAAGACAACAAATTACGTCTGCATCAAGCGATGAATTTGTTTGCCTTTGGCGAACAACCATGGCCACCAACAGGTTCAAAACAGGTTGTCTGCCGCCCGAGACTGTCGGCAATGATCGACAACATGTTGGTAGGTTTGATGCGCATCGCGCTTAAGGAAACCAACACGATGCCCAGCAACTTTGAGATCGTGAGATAACCCGCTTCAGGCGCTGCACTTGACAAGCGTGAATGGATTGCCGGTCCGCAGAAGGGTCTGGCTGTCATTGTGGCCTTTGACAATGTCAACCCGCGCATCGTGCAGCCGTTTCAGCGGAGGTTCACCTCTGGCACTCAGGAGAACGCCTATGTCAACGTGATGGACGTTAACGATAGAGCCTGTTTTGCGCGCATCAGGCAACGTGGTTGTGCAATTTCCGAGTAGCAGCTTGAGACAACTTGCCGGGGTGTCGCCGTGCGTCTGATTGACCTTCGGTGTCACATAGGGTGTGCACTGAACGTCACCATGCCAATGGGCCACGAGAGCCAGAAGATGCGGTGGCCCGGGTGCTTCCGGTGTCGTTGGAGACCGCCAGGGCGATGCGCAATTTGATTTAACGGGCCTTGGACGGCAGACCGGGTACCAAATCAAGAAGCCGACTTTTTTGGATAGAAAACGAATTGGCAACGCCTCTTGCCTGGTTTCAACCCGACCCGCACAACTGGCACATCAGCTTGAATCGCACCCGGCAAAAAACGCTATGCGAATGACTTGATATGCGCGTCTCCCGATCAGGGCCAGCAACCTAAGACGCAGCACAGGGGTCTGAAACGCGTGTTCTGGAGCTTTTGCCATTGACGGTTTTCAAACGCTCAACACCAAGTCAACGAGAGTAAGATCAATGCCCGTTGGCTGTCATGTCAGACATGATCCGTCATTCACGCCTTCAGATTGCATGGATGGCGCAGCAATCCCAAGTAAATTGCGACTATCTTTCGTCGCCATGGGTAGCCTCGGGTCCATCAATACGAGGCCATGGAGTCGTGGTTCCGGCACAGGGTTCACACTGGAGACTTGGGAAATGCGTAGCACAAAGAACTTGTTGACAATCGTTGGACGAAAACATCAGAAGTGCCTCGAATTGGGTTTCGTTCTCATCGCAGTTATGCCCACCGCATGGGCGGCTGATTTCATCTATACCGTTCAGCCCGGCGATCATCCCTGGAACCTGGCGCAGCGCTATCTCAAACGCCCCGCTTTCAGCAGTCGGCTGCTTCAGTTAAACCAGATTGCAGACGATCATCGGCTGATGCCCGGCACGCGTCTGCGCATACCGCAGGAATGGATCAGGCTGCAGTCGGCGCAAGTACACCTGCTGGCAGTCTATGGCGAAACCACTTTGGGCCAGGGCAACAGTCTGCCGCGCGCCGCCGTACCCGGCGAGTTGTTGCAGGCCAACGCGGTGTTGCGCACCGGTGCCAGCGGCAGCGCAACGCTTGGGTTTGCCGACGACTCGCGGGTGTTGTTGGGTCACGATTCTGAACTGCGTATGGCACAGGCCCGGTCTGGCACTCTGGGCAGGGCCAGCGTGGTCGAACTGGTGCTGTTGCAAGGCAGCCTGGAAAACCAGATCACCCCGGTGGGCAATTCGGGTGGTCGCTTTGAAATTCAGACACCGGCTGCCGTGGCAGCGGTCCGGGGCACCCATTTCCGGGTGCGTTCCCAGCGCCAACAATTGCACACCGAAGTCCTGAGTGGCGCGGTTGCCGTCTCCAATGTGCGGGGCAAGGCCAGTGCCGGTGCTGGTCAGGGCCTGGTGACCGAAAACGACCAGCCACCAGGCTCGGTCGCGGCCTTGTTGCCAGCACCCAGCCTTGATGGCGTGCCAGCGCTGGTGCAGCGCTTGCCAATCGATTTGCCTTTGCCCAGCTTGGCTGGCGCTGTAACCTACCGCACGCAATTGGCACCTGATGCCAGTTTTAGCGTGGTGGTATCAGATGAAACCAGCAGTGCACCGCGTCTGCGCGCGGGTGACCTGGCCGACGGTAATTAGTGCGTGAACGAAAACGCCAATCTCCCTGGGGAAACCTGCCGAAACGTGG
>DAOSLL010000646.1:0-2601 GCA_035368905.1 Rhodoferax sp. | reverse complement strand
CTTTCGTTTTTGACACCCGAATCTCAGGAGCGGCCATTCAGCGGTGAAAATCACCTTGTCAAACTGGCGGTCAGCACTGCAGCGCAAGCCGCCGCTGACCACTGTCCGCTTTTGAGTGACTCAATTTCATGAATTAGGCGGCAGATCAGCCGTCGAGAGGCCCTCGAAATTGGATGGAAAATTCTTGCACTCTGCGTAAAGAATTTTTGCCACAGGTTAAAGGATCGTTTCGCTCTTGGCTTTTCAAATTAAACGATATAAACTGTATCAATCATTTACTCAAACGCAGGAGTCGGGCATGACCATAAACGAGTCTGAGTCTACACATGTTACTGCCACCCAGGGGCTGGCCTACAACACGTTGCGTCATTTGATTCACTGGAAACCGGCAATGCTGGTCGGTGAAGCAGAAATTGACATCGAGCATGAAAGGATATTCGCCTTGGCTGAGCGCGCTAGTGTGCTGTCACGTGATCATAAGAATGCAGCCGAACTGGTCAGGGCATTTAGCGATTTCGGCGACCTACTTTTCAGTCATTTTGAGCACGAGGAGCGCAAACTGTCCAACGCCAATTATGGAGGTCTCAATCAGCACATCGCACAGCATAGTGCGATGAAATCGGAGTTTGAATTCATCCGTCAACGACTTATGGACAACGGCGTCGGCTGGGCCTATGAAGAGCAGGCGCTCGTGGTGCTCAACTTTATGATTGGCGCAACAGTCGGTCACGTACTCCAAAGTGACTCGCACTTCGCATCCAGCATCAAGTCCTGAAGGGGACATGTATCCGGGGTTGCCATCTGCATTTGAGTAACCGCAGTGGAGAAATTGCGTCGACCACCGACTGCTTCAGGGTGTATGCGCCCAATAATGCGACATCTGATTGAATGTCGGGGCTGCGGCCATCAAAATCATCGGCACATTGTTGCCGCTCAGGAAGCTGATGCCAATGTCAACTTTGGAGCCATTGGTTCGGGAAGTCGAATGACGCCTGCGGGTCTGAAGCTGTCATTGCCTGCCAGCAAAATTGCCGCCGGACAACCCTCAGATTCTGCCGCAGGCACCGCTAGTCCATGTTTTCAGCAAAGACCAGTTGCCATCCCTGAGAAATGTATCGACCATCCGCAGTCAACAAAATTGAGACAAGTCATTCTCAGAGGTTTAGGCACACCAGTCGCCGCCACTGCGAAATCGCTATCAAGACTGATATGGGAGCGTCCCCTGGCAATTGTCCAAGCCAGACATCTGCATCGGTGTGGCTTTGGCCAGCGCCATCCAGACACCGAAGGGCAACTCCGGGGCAGGCCGCTTGGGTGCCATCCGCATCACCTCCAACTGGTTGCCCTGGTACACCATCACCCCACACTCCAGTGGAATCTCGTTGGGCTTGGCAATCGGATGGCCACTACGATCACAACCCAGCACATACCAGCATTGCCCGCCCAGGTCCAGATAAGCAGCGCGTTTGTCGGACCGTTTGAGATCTCCCAGCAAATCGGCACGACTGACCTTGATCTCATGCACGATGGGCTCCAGGTACGCCTGCACACTGCTGTTACGAATGGAGAACACATCGGGCAGGCACATCTTCCAGCGCCCGGGTGTGTCGTCATTTGGTGCGACCCAGGCACGCAGGTTCAGGTTCTTCCACACCAATCGCCCGTCGCGCAGCAACACCTGGGTCACCTGATCCACCAGGGCTTCATGGGCTGACATCGCTTGCCGATTGCTATGGGCGGCACTGGCCAGGTATTGGATACCGGCATCTGTCACGCGCACATGGGCATGGTCATCAAGGCTGTGGCGCTCCAGCAGTCCGGCTGCCAGAAGCTCAATCTCGATCACATCCAGGCAAGGCCACCCCGCAGAGCGATACACCTCGCGCAGCCGTTTGGCATGATGACGTTTGAGTTCAGGCAAGGACTGCATGTTGTGTGCTCCTCAACTCAGGCTTTTGCTGTTGGCATGTCTGCCAGGCAAGTGGTGTAAGCCGGGGTCCGGCGCTCCTGCTTCATCGACCAGATAGGCTTAGCTTCGGTGGATTGACTTTGGCGTTAGTCCCGTGTAGTCTTGTTCAACCAACCCGATGAGTTCTTCTTACAAGGCGCAAAATCTTTGGACGGTGACGGGACTCAGAGTAGTATTCATGGGTAGCCAGCGATCTCTTTTTTGGATACTTGGATTTTCCCGTACTTGGACACGGCTACCCTCAATTTTTTGCCTCTAATTGCAGCCAATTAGACTGGTACTCGGAATTCTGCAAGTCCCTCACCAGCTAAACGTGAAATGATTTGCAGGATTTGGAAAGCTCATGAACCCCATTGAATCTAAATTATATTTAGATAGCTTTCTTGACAATAATATTCAATATAATCTTTCTGATTATCATCCGAAAGAAAAACCAACTTCAATTTTTTTAACAGGATCGACAGGATTTTTGGGTATTCATTTATTGGCTGAACTTTTGAGCAGTTCAAAGGCATCAATTCATTGCCTGGTTCGTGGTTTAGATGCAGATGATGGTCGACGTAGGATTATAGAGAAAATGGGTTCTTCGTCGTTTTGTGTGGAAGTTGCATTGAAAAATAAAATGTAGTAGT
>DAOSLL010000645.1:0-2611 GCA_035368905.1 Rhodoferax sp. | reverse complement strand
TGATTTCGCTCCTCAACCATCCATTGCCGAATATCATCCTCCCGCGATGCACCGCATCCCGCAAGGCCAATAAGTCCAGCCATCGCCAGCAAACCATAGACGGCCCTCATTTCTTGCCCCCTGCTTTGCGCTGTGTAGCCACTTCATCGGGGTCGAGATACCGGAAAGTTTTGGCAGTAGCGTCCATGGAAAGCGTTCCATCAGGTTTGGGACTGATGGACAAATTGTTTAACGTCACGATGCGGGAGAGATTGGCGATGTCGGACGCAAAAGCTCCGATATCGTGGTATCTACCACTCACTTTGATAGTAATAGGGAGCTCTGCGTAATACTCCTTGACGGCGACCTGCCCTGGGCGGAACAAATCGAACTGCAGACTTCTGCCAAGACCAGCCTGATTGATGTCAGAGAGCAGGGCATCCATCTCGGATTTTCCGGGCAACTGCTTCTCCAGCTGCGTTACGTACTGCTGAACCTGCTCGCGCTGCTTTTTCAAAACATCCAGATTCACTGCTTTAGCTAGCTTGATCTTGTAATCAGCCCGAAGCTTTACCTCTTTCTCCTGCTCCTGTTCCAGCACCTCTAGTGAACTGGTTAGCCACAAGAACCACAAAACGGTGACCACAACAATGGCGGTGACCACAAACAGGGCATAACGCGGCAGGGAAGGCCAAACAGACGGATCTTTGGGATCCAGGTTCTGAAATTGGCCCTGCACCTTAGCCTGTAAAGCCGAAAAATCAAACGAGCGGGAAGTTTTTTCCACCATGGTGCACCCAGCTATTTCTTGACACCGACACTGCTTGCCGGTGCAGACGCAGGCGACGCTGCGGGAATGGCATCTGATGCGACAGCTGCAGCGGCAGCTGCCTTCTCAGCGTCGCTCGCGCGAACCAGCTGAACACGAATCACAAAATTGGCCACGCGCTTTTGTTCGCGATTCAGCGCAACTGACCCGGCCACGATTTCCACCAACTCGGGCTTCGTGAACCATGGCGTATTGTTTGACAAATTGCGCAACAACTCAGAGACACGCTCATTGGACTGGGCGGTCCCGTTCAGTGTCACCAATTTGTCCGCCTGAACCATTTTTGAAATATAAACACCATCCGGCAATTGATTTACCAGTTCAGTCAACAAGTGCACTGGCAAATTGCGATCAGACTGGAGGTCTTCAACGGCCTGCTGCCTTGCGCGCAACGCTGCAATTTCGGACTCCAAACCAGCAATATCCTTGATTTGACTCTCTAGTTTCTTGATCTCTGTTTCAAGAATTCCATTGGTGTTCTGCTGAACAGAAATGGCGGCCTGAAACCACAAAAAGACTGCGCCAGCAATCAATCCACCCAACAGAGCCGAAGCCCCGAGTGAAATATTGAAGACGTCACGGCGCCGCTTGCGAGCAGCCTCACGGTGCGGAAGCAGATTAATCAAGATCACTGCGCGAACCTCCGCAGCGCCAAGCCGCACGATGTCAAATAGGAGGGCGCCTCACGGGTCATACGCTTCAGACGCACCCCGTCTCCAATCTCCATGCCGTCAAACGGATTAAGCAGGCTGCACGGGAAAGAGGTGTGCTGTGTCACGGCTGCAGTCAGACCCGGAAGTGCCGCTGAGCCACCCGCCAACATGATGTAATCCACCTTGTTGTGTGGTGTACTGGTGAAGAAAAACTGCAACGCACGCCCCAACTCTTGGACCATGGTTTCCAGAAACGGCTTCAGCACAGAGGATTCATAGTCCTCGGGCAATTCACCGCTGCGCTTCTTGCTCTCGGCTTCTTCCTGTGAGAATCCATACTGCCGGATGATCAACTGCGTCAACTGGGCTCCGCCAAAAGCCTGATCCCGATCATAAAGAACCTCATCGTCGCGCAACACCTGCATGCTGGTCGTCAGTGCGCCAATCTCGAAAAGTGCAACGATCAAGCCTGATCCGTTGTTGGGCAGGTTTTCTATCAATCGCCCAGCAGCCAGTCGGGAAGCATACGATTCAACATCCACCACAACGGGTGTCAGGCCCGCCGCTTCAGCGAGACCCTGAATATCCTGCACTTTTTCCCGCCGGGAGGCCGCAATCAGTACTTCAACATCGCCTGCTGAAGTAGCACTTGGACCGATCACGCAGAAGTCCAAACTCACCTCATCCAGCGGGAACGGGATGTACTGATTGGCTTCTGTCTCAACCTGTGATTCCAATTCTTCATCCGTCATGCCACCGGGCAGGATGATCTTCTTGGTGATAACTGCTGACGGCGGCAACGCCATCGCTACATTCTTGGTCTTGGCACCGCTTTTCTTGACGAGCCTGCGCAAGGCATCAGCCACTTCGTCAAATTTTTCAATATTGCCATCACTGATCCAGCCTCGCTCCAGGGGCTCGATGGCACACCGTTCAAGCACCAGATTACCGGCCTTGTCACGGCCCAACTCGACCAGCTTAACACTGGAAGAACTGATATCCAGACCGAGCAATGGTGCCGGCTGGCGACTGAAGAGCGACCCCAATGAGATCAAAACTGTCCCCTGAAATTGACCGCCAAATGGACAGTCATACTTAAGAATTCACTTGAATGCTATCAGTAAGCTCCTTGTCCCGCAAAGGTTTTTTC
>DAOSLL010000644.1:0-2629 GCA_035368905.1 Rhodoferax sp. | reverse complement strand
GACGAATCAAATCTTCGGAAATGGGTACTAACGCGCTTTCAACCATTAAATGTTCCTTCACAATCGGGCCAAATATGCCTGTGAACGAATGTTTCAATCTTGATCTCGATCAACCAAACAATAAAAAGCCGCGAAGGACAAATTTGACTAAGATCAGGTTTTTGGTCAGAACAATGTCAAAATTGGAAAGATGAACCACGAGACCATAAAGATCGCCTGCTCGAACTGCAATATGCGTGAGCTATGCATGCCTATTGGACTCAGCAATGCCGATTTGGCCCGCATCGACGAGGTGATTGGGGCCCGGCGAAAGATCAAACGCAGTGAAACACTCTTTCACAATGGCGAAAGATTCTCGAACCTCTACGCCATTCGAACGGGCTTTTTCAAGACCTGCGTGACATCAGAAGATGGTCGGGATCAGGTTACTGGCTTCCAGATGGCCGGAGAGATCATTGGTCTCGATGGCATTGTGAATGACTCGCATACTTGCGACGCAATTGCATTGGAGGATGGCGAAATTTGCGCCATGCCCTTTGTCCAGATTGAGAATCTGTCACGCGAAGTCAATGTATTGCAGCGTCACGTTCACAAGATCATGAGTCGGGAAATTGTCCGTGAGCACGGTGTGATGTTGTTGCTCGGCAGCATGCGAGCAGAAGAACGCCTGGCGGCGTTTTTACTGAATCTGGCTCAAAGGCTGCATGCCCGAGGCTTCTCGCAGTCAGAACTGGTCTTGCGAATGACCCGCGAGGAGATCGGTAGTTTCCTTGGCCTTAAACTTGAAACCATTAGTCGAACCTTCTCCAGGTTCGTTGAGGACGGCATCGTGGAAGTGCGACAACGACATGTGCGCATTCTCAACACCGATTCATTGCAGGAAATCGTCAATCCGAGATAGCGGGTTTGAGCGACTGTTGCGTCGCCAGTGTCAACCCCTGCCTTACTTCGGAACCGGCACAACGCCTGTCGCGGCGTGGTTGCGTGCTTGCAATGCGGGAGCATCTCCACCACTCATCATCTTGCTTCCCTGTGCTCTTTTCAATTCCATGATTTGCTGATAGGCCTCGTCCGTGACAATTTCGTTCGGGCTCGAAGCCACAAAGTAAAAAGTGACGATGCAAGCCAAAATGACCAGCAAAGGTCCAGAAATGACCATCCATACGTGGCCAAACTGCCACCATGGTTTTTCATCTGCAACAGAATTTGCAAGCATTAATAGTCCCGGTTTGAAGTTAGCTGCCAAACAGCGCTCATAGCACTTTGTTGCAGCAAAAAAATTGGGTGGCCGCATTTGACCACCCGCAGTTTAAGAGCACTTGTCGCAGACCAACAACTCCCGCAAAGGAATGGCTCAAAAATCTGCTATTTGTTCGACAAGCCCCAAATATAGGACACCAGCACATGCAACTGGCCTTTGGTCAGCAACTGACCCTGAGGCGGCATGATGTTTTGTTTGCCACCATTAACTATGTCCACGATAGCTTTTTCACCAAACCCGTGCAACCAGATGTTGTCGGTCAGGTTGGGTGAGCCGACTGCTTGCATGCCCTTGCCGTCGGGGCCGTGGCAAGCTGCGCATACGCCAAACTTCTCTTTGCCCAACGCAGCCCTGGCAGGATCGTGTGGACTACCTGACAGGCTTAACACATATTGCGCGACATTTTTGACATCGTCGGCACTGCCAACGGCTGCAGCCATGGGTGGCATGTTGCCGATCCTGCCGCCGGTGATCGTTTCCTGAATCTTCTCTGGGGTACCACCGTGAAGCCAGTCACCATCTGTCAAATTCGGGAAGCCCTTGTTGCCATGGGCATCAGAGGCATGACACTGCGCACAATTGTTACTGTAAAGACGCTCGCCGATTGCCATCGCCTGCGCATTCTTGGCGACATCCTCAGGTTTCATATCCAGGAACTTGGCATAAATAGGAGCCGTTTCTGCATCACCTTTTGCGACTTCCGCCTTGTGAAGGCCCGCTGATGTCCAGCCCAACTTACCCGGATTGCTACCCAAACCTGGGTAAAGTGCCAGATAACCAAACGCAAAAATAACAGTTATCACAAACAGATAACTCCACCAACGCGGCAGCGGATTGTTCATTTCACGCAAATCACCATCCCACACATGACCCGTTGTGTTGTCTCCAGCGGTCATGGCTTTCGCCTTCCCCGTCAGGATCAACAGCACCAAGCACGCAACAATGCTGAAAATCGTCAGGCCAGCGACATACATCGCCCAAAAATTACTTGTGAAATCGCTCATATTTTTTCCTATTCGGTGAATTCGTCAATCCTGCTCGAAAGGCAGGTTAGCCGCTTTTTCAAAATCAGAGGCGTTCTTGCGCGCAAATGCCCAGGCAATAATGCCAATGAAGGTCAAAAAACTGACCACCGTGACCAATGAACGCAACGTGTTGACATCGAGGTCCATCAAAAGCCCTCCCGCTTACTTGACCAAAGTTCCGAGAACCTGCAGGTAAGCTACAAGCGCTTCCATTTCGGTTTTACCCTTGACTGCTTCAGAAGAGCCAGCAATTTCGGCATCCGAATAAGGCACCCCAACGGTTCGTAACGCACGCATATGAGCAGGCATTACTGCTGCATCAACAGGCGCATGCATCAACCAT
>DAOSLL010000643.1:0-2657 GCA_035368905.1 Rhodoferax sp. | reverse complement strand
ATGTGGTCAGAAATAACTTCCCCTATTTGCACCGGCGGATTTGGGCGCACAGCGTTGTTGCAAGACGCTTGTTTAGCCAGCTAAACGGCGCGTCTTGCGTCTAGCCGTGCATTCCAACTCCATGGTGCAAAAAAGGGGAGTTATTCTCGACCACATCCTTACCCAACCATCACAGAAGACCCAAGCATGAGTGACTGGACCGACGGCTACGTCGCAGACATTGACTACACCTACGGCTATTACCCTGAGCTCAACCCGTTGCGCGCCAGATTGGCCCTGCTGAACAAGGGCCTGGCCCTGCCGGGCTTAAGCTGCGCCTGCGAACTGGGTTTTGGCCAGGGCCTGAGTGTCAACATTCACGCGGCTGCATCTGGCACACAATGGGTTGGGACCGACTTCAACCCGGCGCAGGCGGGCTTTGCCCAGAGCCTGGCAGCAGCCAGCGGCAGCAGCGCCCGGCTGCATGACCAGGCCTTTACAGAATTTGCCAACCGCAGCGACTTGCCCGACTTTGACTTTGTCGGCTTGCACGGTATCTGGAGCTGGATCAGTGACGACAACCGCCGGGTGATTGTTGACCTGCTGCGGCGCAAGCTCAAGGTGGGGGGCATCCTTTACATCAGCTACAACACCATGCCGGGCTGGGCGGCTTTTGCACCGATGCGCCACCTGATGGCCTTGCACGCCCAGACCATGGGCGCACCGGGCATTGGCACTGTCAGCCGGGTTGACAATGCCATTGGCTTTGCCGAAAAACTGCTGGCAACTCAGCCTGGGTTTGTGCGCGCACAGCCCCAGGTGACCGACCGGCTGGCCAAACTCAAAGGCCAAAACCGCCACTATCTGGCACACGAATACTTCAACGCCGACTGGCAGCCGATGCACTTTGCCACCATGGCAGACTGGCTGGCACCGGCAAAACTGGGCTATGCGTGTTCCGCCAACTACCTTGATCACTTTGACGGGTTCAACTTCAAGGCGGCGCAGCAAACCCTGTTGAAAGAGATTCCAGATGCCGTGTTACGCGAAACCACCCGCGACTTCATTCTGAACCAGCAGTTTCGACGCGACTATTGGGTCAAAGGCCCGCGCCGACTCGCAGCCCTGGATCAGGCACAAAGCTGGCGCCAACAATCGGTCTTGCTATGCACCCGGCGCGCCGATGTTCCGCTCAAGATCAAGACCGCGCTCGGTGAAGCGACCATGAGCGAGTCGGTTTATGCCCCGATACTGGACCTGCTGGCCGATCACCAGGCCAGAACCCTCACCCTGATCGAGCAAGAGCTCAAAGACCAGCGTGTGCAACTCAACCAGATCAAGGAAGCCGTGCTGCTGCTGGTCAGTGCCGGTCATATGGCCCTGGCACAGGATGCCCCCAGCATTGCCAACGCCAAACCACACACCGAGCGGCTCAATGCCCAACTGCTGGGCCAGGCGCGCAGCAGCTCAGACATCGCTTACCTGGCCAGCCCGGTCACTGGCGGCGGCGTGCCGCTGGGGCGCTTTCAGCAGTTATTTCTGTCCGCGCAAAAGCAGGGGCTCAAGCTGCCTGTTGAATGGGCCGACGCAGCATGGCAAACGTTGAACGCGCAAAACCAGCGGGTCATCAAGGACGGCAAGGCGCTGGATTCGGCTGAAAAGAACCTGGCTGAGCTGAGCAGCCAGGCAGGCAGTTTTGCCGAACAGAAGCTGGCGGTGCTGCAGGCGCTGCAGATCGCCTGAGGCCGCGTTTTGCTATATTGTCAATAGCTATCCAGGCATATGCAACGGGGGCTACAGCCACAATTTCGACTGAAGCGCTGCGACTGCTGATTGGGCATCCAATGGGCTCATTCAATGCTATTAATATGAAAGCTGCCGACGCATGCTGCACAAGGGCTAGAGGGCAAAAATGTGCATGAAACAGCGGGTCGAATCCCGGTGATCCAGGATTCTCCAGTGGGGACGCGGGCCGGGTTTGCCGGGTTTGGCGTTGTACTGGCCCAGACAAACTGCGTTACCACCTGATTGATGAAGCGCGGCTCACGCTGCCCCTGTTTCCAGAAGTGAGTAACCTGGCTTTGGTCTTCTCGCTTGGTCGTCAATGCGTGAAAGAGTGACTTGGCTGCGCTCCTGACTTCTGGATCACCCTATCATTTTGCTGCGAACTACATAGCTGTCAGCGCAAGCCCTATAAGGGTTACAGGCACTATTACGCAAACTTCACTCTTTGCGCGCCGTCGGCCGAAGTTTGGCATGGTCGGGTCAATGAACCTTGATTCCTCAGTTGGCCGCTTGTTTTCGACTGCAATTCCATTTCTAGATCATTCCTGTCTAGGCACCTTGGCGCAGACATTGCAAACGCAAGGCAAGGCGAGATAACAACGACATGGATGATTTAGAAATGGAATAAGTCCCTGTAAGTAGTTGCTTTTCTTGTTTCGATAGGGTTCACCTATTGGGTTACAGCGCAACCCACCTGATCGAACCACTGGCAACGCGCCTGGGGGCTCTGCTTCTGCCTCCTCCGCCAGCGGTCCAGTCGGGCGCATCCAACTCAGGAATTTGGGATGATGCCTCACCCTTGATTCCTCAGTTGACCGCTCGTTTTCATCTGTAAGTCCTTATGAGCATTTACTTCTTTAGCTTCGGCGAGGTTCACCCATTGGGTGACAGCG
>DAOSLL010000642.1:0-2660 GCA_035368905.1 Rhodoferax sp. | reverse complement strand
AGGTCAGGCTGCTGGCAGTCAGGCCCAGGCGGTCTTCACGAAAACGCTCGCGCAGCGTGTAAGCGGTGTTTTTCCAGGGAAAGCGGGACAACTGCTGCAGCAACAGGTCCAGTCGCCGCGACCAGTTTTGCGGGTGAGGTGAGCGTTCGGTCATGGCCGCTATGATGCCACCCCAATGAAACCATCGAATCTGATCGCCCCAACCAAACCGACCCTGGCGGTGGCCAGCACCCGCGTTCTGGCCGTTGGCAGCCTGCTTGGCCTGATTGCCCTGGGGCTGGCCTGGGAACTCGTGCTGGCCCCAATCCGCCCTGGCGGATCCTGGCTGGCACTGAAGGTGCTGCCCTTGTGCCTGCCGCTGGCCGGTCTGCTGAAGAACCGCATGTACACCTACCGCTGGGTCAGCCTGCTGGTCTGGCTCTATTTCACCGAAGGCGTGGTGCGCGGCTACAGCGACAAGCCGCCGGGCAACTGGCTCGGGCAAATCGAGGTGCTGCTGTGCCTGTTGCTGTTTGTCGCCTGTGCGCTGCATGTGCGCCTGCGCCTGCGCAAGCCGCAGCCTTTTACCGGACCGATGCCCCGCCATGCAAGCCCTGCTGAATGAACTGATCACCCTGGTTGGCAGCAGCAATGTGCTGACCGAGGGTGACTTGAGCGCCTGGGAACAGGACTGGCGCAAACGCACGCACGGCAAGGCACTGGCGGTGGTGCGCCCCGGCAACACCGATGAAGTCGCGCAGGTGGTGCGGGCCTGCGCCCGGCACCTGCAACAGCACCCGGCGTGCGGCATCAGCATCGTGCCGCAAGGGGGCAACACCGGGCTGGTGGTGGGCTCGACGCCGGACGCTTCGGGCCGACAGATCGTGCTGAGCCTGCAACGCATGAACACGGTGCGGGCAATCGATGCGGCCAACCTGACGATCACGGCAGAGGCTGGCTGCATTTTGCAAAGGGTGCAGGAAAGCGCCCTGGCGGCAGGTTTTTTGTTCCCCTTGAGTCTGGCTGCCGAGGGTTCCTGCACCATTGGCGGCAACCTCGGCAGCAACGCCGGAGGCACCCAGGTGCTGCGATTTGGCAATGCGCGCGAGCTGTGCCTGGGCCTCGAAGTGGTCACGCCACAAGGTGACATCTGGCACGGTTTGAGCGGCCTGCGCAAGGACAACACCGGTTACGACCTGCGCCACCTGTATGTTGGTTCGGAAGGCACACTGGGCATCATCACCGCCGCCACCATGAAGCTGTACCCGCTGCCTGCAGCGCAAACCACCGCCTGGGCGGCGGTGCCGTCGATGCAGGCAGCGGTGGACCTGCTCGGCCTGGCGCAACGCCATCTGGGTGCCGGGCTGACCGGTTTTGAGGTGATGGGGCGATTTGCCCTGAGCCTGGTGGCGCGCCATTTTGCCAACCTGCATGTGCCCTTGTTTGCCGACTGGCCGTTTTGCGTGCTGCTGGAACACTCGGACCATTCGTCAGCAAGCCACGCCCGCGCACAGTTTGAGCAGTTGCTCGAAGTGGCGCTGGCGCAGGGGTGCGTGAGCGACGCGGTGTTGGCAGAAAACCTGGCGCAGAGTAAAACCCTGTGGCAAATCCGCGAAAGTATTTCGCTGGCGCAGGCGCTTGAAGGCCCGAACATCAAACATGACATTTCGGTACCAATCTCCAGCATCCCGGCCTTTGTTCAGGCCACCGATGCGCTGCTGCAGCAGGCCATTCCTGGCGTGCGGCTGGTCAATTTTGGCCATTTGGGGGACGGCAACCTGCACTACAACGCGCAGGCACCGTTGGGTATCGATGCGGCGGTTTTTTTGCGCGAGCAAGAGCCGCAGGTCAACCGGCTGGTGTTTGACTCGGTGCTGCAGTTTGGTGGCTCAATTTCAGCCGAGCATGGCATTGGCAGCCTGAAGGTCGATCACCTGGCACATTACAAATCTCCGGTAGCGCTGCAAGCCATGCGTGCCATCAAAGCCGCGCTGGACCCGCAGAACCTGTTGAACCCGGCACGGGTGCTGGCACCGATTGGCACCAGTGAGTTGCCGTAGTTGCAAGCATTTTTTCCCTGTAGCCCCCGTCCTGTCTGCGTAAGCTGCTATCAATTTTGCAATCAAGACGGTGCCCCCTGTCAGCCCGATCAGCGAGCCTGCGATGAGCATGGGGTCTCGATCTCAACCGATCGAGTTCTTGCCCCTGCGCCGCGCGCGGACCAGGTGCCACAGATCGTTTGCATGCGCAGTCAGCAATGCAAGGCATCAAACGATATTGCCGGGTTGATCGCCGGGCTTTCCAATGCACCTAAAATCGGTCGGTGACATTCCCCCTCAACGCTGATCTTCATTGCCATTCCGTCGTCTCTGATGGCACCCTGAGCCCGCAGGCGCTGGCACAGCGCGCCAAGTCCAACGGCATCACCTTATGGGCGCTGACCGATCATGACGAAGTGGGTGGTCAGGCCGCTGCCCTCACAGCGGCGCTGTCGCTGGGGCTGGACTACCTGACCGGGGTTGAGATATCGGTCACTTTTCTGACTCAAACCGTGCATATCGTCGGCTTGGGCTTTGACGCCGACAACCTGCAACTGCGTCAGGGACTCAGGCAGACGCGCGGCGGGCGCGCCCAGCGGGCCCAGGAAATGGCCGGGCAACTGGCGTTGGCAGGCATCAACA
>DAOSLL010000641.1:0-2682 GCA_035368905.1 Rhodoferax sp. | reverse complement strand
GCGTCATATTCGTGAATGACACCCAGAATCTCGAACTTCTGAAGGCGGAATTGCCACATCAGCGTTACCCGAAAACCGGGGTCTTGAACCAATCCAAAGCCCGCCATGACCCAGTCAGTGCGACAAAACACATAAGCTACTGAAGCTCAAAGCTCACATTGACACTGGCGCGGATGCTCAATGAGCCGGGAGCAAGTGCGTTGCTCTGACTGGCTGTGTTGGCGCTTACCGCTTGCGATACGTTCTGCGACATCGGTTGATAGCTGCGCCCCCACCAGTTCCGGTACGTCGAGAACAGGTAATTCTGGACTTCCTGGATCGAATGCGGCTTGCCGATTTTTTCACCCAGTTCGCCCGCCAGGGCCGTGGCCTTCTCTTTGGCCGCCTTGATGGCCAGAGAGCGGGCTTGGTCACGATGCTGCCGAAGCTCGCTGGTGCGAAAGTCAATGCCATGCACGTGCTCGATGCCAGCCTGGAGCACAGCAGTCAGCAGCGCCTCGAACTTGCCGAGGTCCCGCAGGAAAATCTCCACCGTGGTTCGCTGCACGTAGCCAACAAAGGTTCGCCGTCCATTGGAGTCAGTGGTGAAGTCGCGGTCGATATTGAGGAAATCGGTCTGAACATCCCTGGACGGGATGCCCGCTGCGGCAGTAATGGTCAGCAATTCCTTCATGCGCTTGTCGCTGAGTTTCTTAACCTCCATGATCTCCTTGCTAGCCACCACTATTCCCAATGTAATCACCACCTCATCGGGTACCACCCTGATTTCGGACTCGCCGGTCACACTGACCGTTCTTGGCGCTGCAACATCCGCCGCCATCGCTGAGCCTATGGCAAAAAGTATCCCGCCCAAAACCAACACCATCAGGAACTTTCTCACTTTCGTCTCCTTTGACAAATGTTGAACAGCCACCTGGATCACAGCATTTCATCACACAAGAGCAATCTTTCGCCATGTATCTTCGGTCGATTTCACCACCACAACGTTGTTCGATAAGGCGCGAACTGAGGCAATCAGTGTTTTGGTACGTCTTTCCTTGAGCCCCACATCGGTGACATCGGTTCGTGAATCTGACACAACAAAAAGCCCGCAGTAGGTGTCACCTGATTCATGCGAGGTCAGCCAGTCCTGCGGATGACACTCGATACCGATCGATATGGCGATCTATTGCTGCCATTGTCAGGACTTTGCTTTTAGATTGTGTAAATTTACGATGTTCAGGGGTTCATGCTCTGATTTTTTTCCGCTCAGCACGGTTTGGTTTCAAGAAATCTACAAGCGCCACTCCACCGGTGACCTGGTCAACTGGGTGCGCCTGCAGTCGCACGCCTGCGCGGAGCTCACCACCAGCGTGTACGCTAGATTGATGCCCGTGACCGGCTAACATTTGTCTACCTTTTACCGGTTTCGCCGCCATGTCTCGATTCCCTCGGTCACTCTTAACCGCCCTCATGTTAAGTTCCAGCATGGCATGGGCAGTGCTGGACTGCGATATTGACGGTGTTTCGGTTAACCCTGGCAATGGCAACACTACCAAAGACAAGACTGGCATCATGCGTTGTCGTGATCGTGATTCGGGTCAATTGCAGCGGGAGCAGGAACTGCGCCGGGGCAACTTCATCGGTCTGGTGCGCTTTTACAAAGACGGACGACTGGAAAAGGAATTCAGCGTCAATGAGCAGGGCAACCGGGACGGCCCGGGTCGCGAGTTCTCAACTGTAACCGGCAAGGTGATCCGTGAAGACATATCCCGCAATGGCAGCACAGTCGGCCTGTCACGAAGCTTCTATCCAGACGGTCAGCCCAAACGCCTGAGTTTGCGCGACGAGGCCGGGCGGGAGCTGGCAGCCATTGAGTACACCGCGCGCGGCCAGTTGCGTGAGCTGCGCTGCGCCGACAAGCCGCTGTTGGGCAAGGAGGCGAGCGAAACCGAATTGTGCGGCTTTGGTTTGCGCGGCAAGTCGGTGACAAGCGCGCTCTATGGCGACAAGGGCGAGCTGCGCACTCGCCTGACCCACCTTGAAGGCGCTCGGGTGGCATCCGAGGGCTACTGGGACAATGGCAAGCTGCGCTCGCAGGAAGAAATCGGCACTGATGGCAGCCAAATCGAGCGCAGCTTTGCCCCGGACGGCATCAAGCGCCAGGAAATCCACTGGATCAAGATTGATCGAGGTCGGCAAAAAGAGCTTGAGCAGGAGTTCCACGAGAGCGGCTCACTGGTGCGCGAGCGCCGCTGGCAGTTGGGTGAGCTGGTGAGTGAAAAGAGCTTCTACCTCAATGGCCAGCCACGCAGCGACATCCGCCATTTCAAACGTGAGGGCACGGCTGCCACCGATGTCAAGGAGTTTCATGACAACGGCAAACTCGCCTTCCAGGGTGCCTATTTGCTTGACAACCGTTCCAGCCAACGCGCCATCGGTGATCACCGCCGCTACGACAGCAACGCCCGTTTGCGTCAGGTGCGCAGTTACGACGGCAAAGGTCGGCTAACGCGCGAGCAGGAGTTGAGCGAGAGCGGTCAGATCACCCGCGATGACGAGGTCTTCGAGGACGGCTCAAGAAAAGCGCTCGGGGTAGCACCAGGGCGTAGTCCCTGAGTTGTTTCGCAAGCCCGGTCGACGGTGATGTTCCTGCAACATTTTGGGCCGCTCCGGCACTGCATGGGTGTAACTAATGCTGGT
>DAOSLL010000640.1:0-2687 GCA_035368905.1 Rhodoferax sp. | reverse complement strand
ATCGTTCATGCGGGCGTTTGCAATCTGCGCCTGATCGAGGCGCGCCAGCGCTTGCGCAGTCGTCAATCTGCCAAACACCGCCAGGATCAGCGCCCTGAGCGCATCACGGTTCTGGTTACGGTTGGCGCTGCTGTCAAAGCGCGGGTCGCTGGCGATGGCGGCATCTTCAAGCACGCCAGCGCAAAAAGCTTGCCACTCGCGTTCGTTTTGCAGGCCCAGCATCACGACCCCGCCGTCGCCGACCTGAAACGGACCATAGGGGTAAATGCTGGCGTGTGCGGCGGCAGTGCGCGGTGGCGGTGCGGCACCCGCATGGGTGTAATACAGCGGAAAACCCATCCACTCAGCCAGCGACTCCAGCATTGACACGTCGATCTGGCTGCCCTGCCCGGTTTTGCCGCGCAGCAGCAAGGCCGACAGGATGCTGGTGTAAGCATACATGCCCGCTGCAATATCGGCCACCGAAATGCCCGCCTTGCTGGGCGCCTCGGGCGTGCCAGTGACAGACAGAAAGCCGACTTCGCTCTGAATCAGCAAATCGTAGGCTTTCTTGTCGCGGTACGGGCCGTTTTCGCCATATTCCGAGATGTCACACACAATTAGCCGGGGGTGCGCCGCTGTCAGCGCGGCAAACGACAGGCCCATGCGCGCCGCCGCGCCGGGGGCGAGGTTTTGCACCAGCACATCGGCTTGCCCCAGAAGTTGCGCCAGCACGGCCAGCGCCGCTGGCTGCTTGAGGTCCAGCGTGAGGCTTTCCTTGGAGCGGTTGGTCCAGACAAAATGCGAGGCCAGACCCATGACCCGGCTGTCATAGGAACGGGCGAAATCGCCTTCGCCGGGCCGCTCGACCTTGATCACCCTGGCGCCAAGATCGGCGAGCTGGCGGGTGCAAAAAGGCGCTGCAATGGCGTGCTCCAGCGAAACAACGGTCATGCCGTCAAGAGGTCGTGTCATCAAACTCACCTTTGAACCTGGAACCTTCAATCCGGCGGGTAGCACTGTGACCCGCCAGGTGACCCTCATCGAAACTAAAAAAGTCAATATTCATAGGAACTTACAGAAGAAAACAGGCGGTCAACCGAGACATCTGGCTTGAAGTGTTGGGGACAGCGCTGGTGGTCAGTGCGGCAAGGTTTCAGAATGACCTTGGCAGGCCGAGCACATGCTCGGCGATGTAGGCATAAATCAGGTTGGTCGAAATCGGTGCCACCTGGTAGAGCCGGGTCTCGCGGAACTTGCGCTCGACATCGTAGTCGTTGGCAAAACCGAAGCCGCCGTGAAACTGGATGCAGGCGTTGGCGGCTTCCCAGCTTGCCTTGGCGGCCAGGTATTTGGCCATGTTGGCCTGCGCGCCACAAGGCTGGCCGGCATCGAACAGTTCACAGGCCTTGTAGCGCATCAGGTTGGCGGCTTCGACTTCGATGAAGGCATCGGCAATCGGAAACTGCACGCCCTGGTTTTGCCCGATCGGGCGACCAAAAACCGCCCGCTCGCTGACGTAAGACGTGACACGGTCCAGAAACCAGTAGCCGTCGCCAATGCATTCGGCGGCGATCAGGGCGCGCTCGGCGTTCAGGCCATCGAGAATGTACTTGAAGCCCTGGCCTTCCTGGCCAATCAGGTTCTCGGCGGGGATTTCCAGATTCTCGAAAAACAGCTCGTTGGTCTCGTGGTTGACCATGTTGGCAATTGGCCGCACCGTCATGCCGTTTCTTTCGGCCTGCGCCAAGTCCACCATGAAGATCGACATGCCTTCGGATTTTTTCCGCACCTCGGCCAGCGCCGTGGTGCGCGCCAGCAAAATCATCCAGTCAGAATGCTGCACCCGCGATATCCAGACCTTCTGACCATTGACCAGGTAACGGTCGCCCTTTTTGACCGCCGTGGTGCTGATCCTGGTGGTGTCGCTGCCGCTGCCGGGTTCGGTCACGCCCATCGACTGCAAGCGCCATTCGCCGCTGGCGATTTTTGGCAGGTACAGCGCCTTCTGCGCGCTCGAGCCGTGGCGCAGCAGGGTGCCCATGTTGTACATCTGGCCATGGCAGGCCCCCGAGTTGCCACCGCTGCGATTGATCTCTTCCATGATCACCGATGCCTGCGTCAGGCTCAGGCCAGAGCCACCGTATTGCTGGGGAATCAGCGCGGCCAGCCAGCCGGCTTTGGTCAAGGCATCGACAAAGGCCTCGGGGTAGCCACGCTGCGCGTCGGTCTGGCGGTGGTAGGCAGCGGGAAACCCGGCGCACAGGGCACGCACTGCATCGCGGATGTCCTGGTGCTGGTCGGGGGCGGTCTTGATCATTCTGGACTCCTCAGTTGGGGCAAGCGTGGTGCGGCACAAACGCTGCTGACCGTTGCAGGCAGCGACACCCAAGTCAGCTTGTGCCATCTTTGAACCACTGCTCGTGAAGCGATGACCGATGCTGCTGCAGCGCCCCAAGCCGATTCGACTTCACGCATTGCAGCCTCTCTGACAGACGCTGTTGCTGCTTTTGTGACAGCCCGTGCAGCATCTCGGTGCGGGCAGCCTGCACCACCTGCTCGACCTCGGCCAGCAGAGGCCGCGCCTGCCCGGTCAGATGAATACCCCACAGGCACTGGTCGCCGGCACTGGGCCGTCGTTTGATCCAGCCGCTGTTCTTCGACCTGATCGATCAACCGGCCAGCCGTGGATTTCTCGATGTCGAGCG
>DAOSLL010000639.1:0-2688 GCA_035368905.1 Rhodoferax sp. | reverse complement strand
GGGGGATGGGGCAATGTCATTGTTGATGGTGAACTCAAGGGCACAGTGCCGCCGGAGTTGCCGCAAGTGCTGGCGGCACGCTGGTTTCAATCGGGGTGGCTGTTCCCGAGGCTGTACCCGTGGCTGGCACCGAGGCTGGGACCGATGATGTGGCTGCAGCCACTGGCGTGGGCAAGGCGACTTCAGCCGATTTCTTCACATTGGGCACAGCGTCGGTCATTTCACTCACTGACACATCCGATTTGTAAACGCCGGAGACGAAAACGCCTGCGCCTGCCAACGCAAGCACAAATACAGCCAGGCCCAGCCACTGTCGGGCAGACAGTCTTGAGCCGGGGGCGGGCAAATGCTGACTGGTGACAGACGGCGCTTTCTTGACTGCTTTGGCGGGCAGATCCTCGGCCATCAAAGGCGCGCGTTCTGACTTTGCTGCCGGTGGGCCGGTGCGATCACCAGATGCTTGAATTTTTGAGTCGGAAGGTTGGCTGGCACCAGATTTCACAGTGGCATCGGGGCCCGACTTCGGATGGTCTGTATCTGCAACCATTGCCGTCATGCGACTCGATCGCGGCGCAATCCCTGCCTGAGCCAAAGCAATTCGCTCGGCCGATGCAGGTGTCATCAACACGGTTTCCGGAAATTCAGAAGCTGTTGTCGGCGCTGCTTCTGGCTGGCGCGGCAGCGTTGACATCACGGGCAATATCACCCAGCCCAAGGCACCACGCAACTCATCAATACTTTGATAGCGGTGTTCGGGTAGCACGGCCAGACACTTCATCACGACGCTGCAAAGCCGCTCGGAATAGGCTCCCAGTGCCACTTCTGAAACTGGCTTCAACGGGTCACTCATCATGCGCGAAATGGCTTGAACCGGCACCTTGCCAACCATCATGTAATACAGCAAACCGCCAACGGCATAGATGTCGGTCCAGGCTCCTTGGGGCATCGATCCATCGTCGTAATATTGCTCGATGGGCGCGTAGCCTGGCTTGAGCACCGTTGTCAACGCCTGGGTCATGCCACTGATGATGCGGCGTGCCGCACCAAAATCCATCAGCACCGACTTGCCATTGGGCAACACCAGGATGTTGTCGGGCGCAACATCCCGGTGAAAACATCTTTCGTTGTGCAGTTCTTTCAGCGCCAGAAGTATCGGGTCAAGGGTTTCGCACAACCACTGCTCGGTGATCAGTTCGCGTGATGAGCGCAAGGCCTCGCGCAGCGTCACGCCACGGTAATAGCGCATCACCATGTAAGCGGTGCCACTGGCCTCCCAAAAACGAAACACCTCAACCAACCCTGGGTGCGAAAACTTCGCCAGCATCCGTGCTTCATTGACAAAACTCGTCAGACCTGCAGTGAATGTCTTTCGATACTCTTCAGATTTCACCTGCACGCTGCCATCATCGGCGCGCTGCGCAAAAGCCGTCGGCAAATACTCTTTGATCGCCACCATTCTCTGCAGGCTTAAGTCATGCGCGCTGTACACAATGCCAAACCCTCCCTCGCCAATGACACCAGTGATCTCAAACTCCGCCAGCCGCATGCCGACGGGTAGCGAACTGGAAGCTGTTTTAGCGGTGGACTGAGGGCTATTCATGGGTGCGGGCGGCTAAGCTCGTTGCAGGTTCATCTGAAGGTGTGCGAAATAGTCAAAGGCGAACCGGCACTGACTTCCACCGTTTTTACAAGTTTCGGGGCGTCTGGCTTGGCAATTTCAATCGTGTGGGGCCCTACCGTCAACTCAATTTGCTGCAATTGTGTTTCGTTGGAAATGCCCCGCGTTATGCCGTCAACCACCACCGTCCCCCAAGGTCGAATGTTCAATTTGATGATACCGGTTTGAGTCACGGCGGCCGATGCGGCGGATGCCAATGGCGGCGGATTGGACACGCTGGCACCGGCTGGCGCAGTTGGCGGCTTTTCAGATGAAACCGGCTGCCTGACCGGTGTTGGGGCGACCGGTGTTGGGGCGACCGGTGCGCCAACCGGTACTGCAGGCCGCAGCAAAAAATAGGCAACAACGATGATGATGCAGATGCCAGCGGCAAAAAGCGCCAACTTGATGTGATTTGATGTGTCTGCTTCTGGTAGATTGGCCGGTCTTTCACCGCGCATTGGTGGGTCCAAAGCAGCCGCCCCTGAATCACTCGGGGTTGCAGTCGGTGTCGCGGGTGCGGGTGGCTGAATCCAGGCAGTCGGCTGATCAGCAGCGGCCACCTGCTCGACGACCTGGGTGTCGGGGCGTAAGGTTGGCTCGGCACGCTCTGCCTTGGTCGGCGCATAGGTCGCTGCCGGCAAAGTGACGACTCGCGCCGATTGCCCGCCACTCCAACCCAACATTTCTCTTAACTCCGAAACATTTTGCAGGCGATCCTCCAAACGAACCGCCATAGCTTTGCTGACCGCATTGGAAAACACCATCGAAAACCTGTCACCCATTAAGGCATGAACTGGCTGCAGCGGATCTGTCATGAGCCGCGACACCGCTTGCAGCGGTGCCTTGCCAGTGGCGGGATGGTACAAAACGCCGCCAAGTGCATAAACGTCGGTCCATGGCCCCTGCTTCATCGTGCCATCGTCAACATACTGCTCAATGGGCGCATAACCAGGCTTGAGCACGGTCGTCAGCGCCTGGATACCGTCACCGATGATGCGCCGCGCCGAGCCAAAATCGAGCAGTACAGA
>DAOSLL010000638.1:0-2702 GCA_035368905.1 Rhodoferax sp. | reverse complement strand
GTCGGTCAGCCGCAGTCGGTCAGCCGCAGTCGGTCAGCCGCAGTCGGTCAGCCGCCCACGGTGCGGCAAGCACCTCAGCCGTAGCGGCGCTCGCGCATCCACTTGGTGGCAATCCATTTTTCGCCCCTGACCACCGGCGTGCCAGCATGCAGCGACAGCGGATCGACCTGACCGAGGCTGTTGGCGTATTCAAAGTAGGCGGCCGCGCCTTTTTTCGGGGTGATTGACAGTTTGAGCGACGGAAAGCTGGTTTCACCGCCTTCTTCCACATCGTTGAGGTACATCACCAGGGTGCTGACGCGTTGACCGCCCTTGGCCAGATGCGCCAAGCTACCTGGCTCTTCGGGCGGGAAGTAGTCAAAGTGCGATCTGTATTCACCACCCACCGGGTAGTGCAGGATCTGGATGCCTTCGCCGTTTTCAATCGGCCAGTGCATCAGGTCGGCAATGCGGCGATCAAGTCTGGCAATGAAGTCGTCTTCGTTCAACCGGAAAAACGTGCCAAAACTGGTGCGCGCATCAATCACCTGCTCGTGCCCTGTGACCGGATCGACCGTTGCCGAGCGCTTGAGCTTGATGCGTGCCAGGCTGATCAGTTCGTCGCATTCCTCGGCGCTCATCAGGTTGTCAAACAGCGCCAGGGTCGGCTGGTGCAGGCGCAGCGTAACCCGGATATCGCGGTCGTGGGTGCGAATCACATTGCCGCTTTGCGGCAGGCGCGGTGTTTCGCGAACATAACCACCAGCCGGGGCCTGCGGCTCGGGTTGGTGGCTTGCTCCCTGCCTGCGGGCTTGCGCCTGCTGCAGCGCAACGCTGGCAGCGGCCGCATCAAAATTAGCCTTGATCATGCTGTCGAGCATTGAAGCCGGACTGCAGCCACGTGCCAGGTTGTCATCCAGCCAGGCTTGCCATGAAGGAGATAAATCGGTGATGGTGTTCAATTGCTACCTCTCGCACCTGAGTTTATCCGCCACATGGCAGCGTTTGACAGGCCGTTTGCGCATGCCAAAATGGCAGCATGAATGCATTCAACATCACCGACTACGCCGAATCCTTGGGTTTGCAGGCAAAACAGGCTTCAGCCCTTATGGCTAAAGCGCAGGCCGCTACCAGAAATATAGCTCTACGAAAACTCGCCGAATTGCTCAGAACCAATCTGGGCGAGTTGCAGATCGAAAACGCCAAGGACCTTGAGCGCGCGATCACCGCCGGGCTGCCCGCACCGATGGTAGACCGGCTCAAATTGGCTCCCAAAGTGATCGAAACCTGTGCCCAGGGCTGTGAACAACTGGCCGCCATGGCCGATGTGATTGGTGAGGTGACCACCTTGCGCCAGCAGCCCAGCGGCATCCGGGTCGGGCAGATGCGTGTGCCAATAGGCGTGTTTGGCATGATTTTCGAGAGTCGGCCCAATGTGACGATCGAGGCGGCGGGCCTGTCCATCAAGAGCGGCAATGCCTGCATTCTTCGCGGTGGCTCCGAGGCCATCGACTCCAACAAGGCCTTGGCCAGGCTGGTGCAACAGGCGCTGCACCTGAGCGCTCTGCCCGAGACCGCAGTGCAACTGGTGCAAACCACCGACCGCGCCGTGGTGGACTTGCTGATTGCCATGCCGCGCTATGTTGATGTGATCATTCCACGTGGCGGCAAGGGGCTGATCGAGCGCGTCAGCGCCGGGGCCAAAGTGCCGGTCATCAAGCACCTGGACGGCAATTGCCATACCTATGTGGATGACCCGTGCGATCTCGACATGGCGGTGCGGGTCGCTGACAACGCCAAAACCAGCAAATACAGCCCGTGCAACGCCACCGAGAGCCTGCTGGTGGCGCGCGGCGTGGCGCACGCATTTCTGCCGCAGATTGCCAGCATTTACGCCGCCAAGGGGGTTGAGATGCGGTGTGATGCCGAAGCCTTGCAGGTGCTCCAGACATTTGAGCATAATCGGGCTCTGGCCTATGCTGGCAATGCGCTGACAGCTAGCTATTCTGTAGCAGAGCCAAGTCTTGGCAACGCCGGTTCGGCGGCTTTCAAGCTGGTCAACGCGCAAGAATCCGACTGGTTTGAAGAATACCTGGCCCCGATCATCAGCATCAAGGTGGTGGCCGGTGTGGACGAAGCCATCGGCCATATCAACCATTACAGCAGCCACCACACCGATGCCATCCTGACACGCGATCACCTGCATGCGCAGCGATTTTTGCGAGAAGTTGATTCGGCCAGCGTCATGGTCAACACCAGCACCCGCTTTGCCGATGGCTTTGAGTACGGGCTGGGGGCTGAAATCGGCATCTCGACCGACAAGTTTCATGCCCGTGGCCCGGTCGGCATCGAGGGGCTGACATCACTCAAGTATGTGGTGCTGGGCGACGGCGAAGTGCGCGGCTGAGTTTCACCGGGCAACCCAGGGGTGGCGGCAGGCTTGCAAGCTGTCGCTGCCCGGACACGACCTTGTGCCGTTTTTGCCGGGGTGGCAATTGAGCGCCCTAAAATTCGGGTTACCACTTTGCAAGGGTTTCCCATGGTTCCCCACCTCATCACCGCCCTGACTGGGCCAATCAACGAACTTGAGCAGCGCGTGCTGGACTCGATGCCAACCATTGAGCGCTGGTTTCGCCTGGAATGGATGGAGCACACACCGCCGTTTTACAGCTCGGTCGATATTCGCAATGCTGGCTTCAAATTGGCTCCGGTGAAAACCAATC
>DAOSLL010000637.1:0-2713 GCA_035368905.1 Rhodoferax sp. | reverse complement strand
CTGTTGACGGAAATCTGTTTGCAGACCTGGACCAGTTCCAGCGCAAAATCCGCCATGCGTTCTACCTGATGGTCAACCGCTATCGGTGCACCGGAAATGGCCATATAGGCATCACCGATGGTCTTGATTTTCTCCACACCATGTTTTTGCGCGAGCTGGTCAAACCTTCCAAAAATATCTTCAAGCAAACCGACCAATTGAGAGGGCAACAGGCGGCTGGCCAACTGGGTAAAACCGACTACATCGGCAAATAAAATAGTCACTTCGCTGTGCAAAGCAACAGAGCGCTGGCCTGCCTTGAGCGATGCCGCTACCGATTGGGGAAACACGTTGTACAAAAGCACATCGGCGCGCTCGCGTTGCCGCTCAATCCCCTTGCGATGGGAAAACTCTCGCAAAGCCGCAGTGAAGGTAAACTTCTCAATCACGATGCCAATGACACAGGTGGGGATGATGCTGCTGACCCAAAAAAGACCTGCATTGGGATAGTGGAACAATAGCCAGCCAATCAGGGCCGCCCCCGATATGACGAACAGGGATGAGTTAAACCGTCCCGGCAAGGGGCATGCTGCTGCCATGCCCAAGGCCCCGACGGCAAAGGTTGACATGTCGCCGGTAATGTCCGCCAGAACAGCACAGGCCCAGCAACACAAAAACATCCCAACAATCAGAAAATACCGCAGCCGCAGAAGCTTCGGTGTCAGTTTTTTGACGGCAAAACGATAGCTCAGAAGGAACACCAGTGCTGCGATACGCCAGACAAGAATGGCATCCGCCCCCGCATCAAGCCACTTGGTGCGATAAAGATCGGTCAGCAGCAGCACACCTTCGATGATGATGAGTGTGTTTGTGACGACACTGGCCCGCCGCAGCGCAGACTCGACCAATTCCTGGCTGAATTCCTCAATCCAAGACGTGAGAAAATCAGGACTTGGTGCGGGCAGATGATTCGAGAAACTGACCAATGTGCGGCTCGGTGCGTTATGTCCTGATCAGTATATCTTTTCGATGTTTGGAGAGGCCCCGGGGAAACTCCGGGCGTGCCACCGGCATGATCCTTGACAAGGAGGCATTCGATGCGCGGCATGTTGACTTTGGCGGGGCTGTTGGTGGCGCTGGGTGTGGCGAGTGTGCTGGTGCGCAAGCAGATGGTAGCAATGCGGACACCGGTGCCCAGTCTGCAACTGCCAGCCAAAGCAGCCACTGGCAACGCCGCGTCGGCATCAGACAGCGCCCTCCAGCAAAGCCAGCAAATGCAGCAGCAATACAAGCAGGCGATTGAAGGTGCGATTCAGGCACGCCAGATGCCTGACGACAAATGACACCTACGGCTGAAGCAGCGCAAGACCTGCACTGGATGCGCCTGGCGCTGGCCGAGGCAAGAGCGGCCGGGGAGGCTGGCGAAATGCCGGTGGGAGCTGTGGTGGTGTGTCGGGGTAACATCGTTGCGACCGGACGCAATGCCCCGATCTCCACCCACGACCCGACCGCGCACGCCGAAATCGTCGCCTTGCGCGCTGCAGCGCGGCAACTTGGCAATTACCGACTGACAGACTGTGATCTGTTTGTGACGCTGGAGCCTTGCAGCATGTGCGCCGGGGCAATACTTCAGGCAAGGGTTAAACGGGTGGTATTTGGTGCAGCCAACGATAAGGGCGGCGCGGCGGGGTCAGTGATTGATCTGTTTGCCCATAGGCAGCTCAACCACCAAACCAAGATTCAAGGCGGTGTCCTAGCCGATGCTTGCGCCGAAGGTTTGCAAGGCTTTTTCAGGGAACAGCGCGTCAGCAAGCGGTTGGAAAGGGCCGTTGCACGCAGTGCGCTGCGCGACGATGCCTTGCGCACTCCCGAGAGTCGTTTTGCCGCGCTGCCGGATTGGCCGACGGCATCGTGTTACGTGAGCGACCTGCCTTACCTTGCGGGACTGCGGTTGCATTACTTGGAGACTGGGTCAGTGAATGCCAGTCAAACCCTGGTCTATCTGCATGGTCCGCAGGACTGGTGTTACGCATGGAGAAGCAGCATCATCCGGGGGCAGAGCGAGGGTGTTCGCTTGGTTTGCCCCGACCTGATTGGCTTTGGAAAAAGTGACAAGCCCAAAAAGGCATCTTTTCACAGGCTGCAATGGCACGCGCAGGTGCTGCTGCAATGGATGGCACAGCTTCGTTTGTCCAACTTGACACTGATCGCTCCGGTTCAAATGCATGAATTGGTACAACTTGTGGTGGCCGGATCCGCGCCACAGGTCATCAGGACGCGTTACAGTCAACCGGATATGCTGGATGCAGCTGCACTGGCAGCACCTTTTCCTGATATCGGCCATCGAGCTGCTTTGCGGGCGTTTGCTACCATGCTGACGCACACGGTGTCACCAACGATGCCATCAACACCACTATTTTGATGAAAAAGCACATCTACATTTACTCGCCATCGGGCGCGGTACGCGACCAAGCCGCTTTCCGGCGTGGCGTGACTCGCCTGCAGGCGCTTGGACATGAGGTAGAGGTTGATGAAGCTGCCTTGGTCTGCTTTCAGCGTTTTGCTGGCGATGACGAAACCCGCCTGGCTGCCGTCCACCGCGCAACCGCCAGTGGTGCCGACGTGGCTCTGATATCGCGCGGCGGCTACGGGCTGACGCGCATCCTGCCGGGTATTCGCTATAAAAGGGTCCGCAAAGCCATCGACCGGGGCATGCTGTTTGTCGGTCTCAGCG
>DAOSLL010000636.1:0-2720 GCA_035368905.1 Rhodoferax sp. | reverse complement strand
CGGCGAACATTTGCCTGGCCAGGCTGGCGGCATGCTCGGTGCCCGCATGCCCCAGAAACCGGTACATGAGTGGCTTCAATGGCGAAGCCGTCAGGTCATTGATGGATGCCGTCAGGTGCTCCTGGTCCAGCAAATCGAGCAATGCAGGGTCGCCGGGCGTGCCCAAGGCCCAGTCCGGCAGCGCAACCGCCATGTCACCGAGCAGTATGGCCGCAGGGCAATCGGAGCCGGTACACAGGGCCAGGGCCTCAAGGATCGCGACAAAGGCAATTTCCACGGCCAGGTAGTCGCGCGAAAACTGCACGTTGCGCCCGGCATTGACACCCATCTTGCGCAGCGTGTCGGTGCCGGGTTGATCGTCATAGGTCTGGCAGATCAGCACCGGGTCAAGCCGACTGAAAAAAACGTCCATTCGCATCAGCGCCTCGCGGTAGGCCACCAATGAATGCACGCCATGGGTTGCCAACGAGGCGTTAGCCTCCTTGAGAAGCAGCCAGGTGTTGGTCAGGCACTGTCTGGGTCCAGCTTCGGTAAACCCGGAGGTGTCCCGGTTGGCGAGCAGCACCGCATCGGTAACGACCGTTTTGACAAAGGCTGCAATGTCCTGCTGCGACAGCGACAACTCGGTGTGCCAGGTTTCGCTGATTCGGCGCACTCTTCGCGCCAGTGCCTGCGCCGCAGTGTGACCGTCTGCGTCCGTTGTGCGAAACGGAATCGTCATTTCGATGCTGGCAGCGATGGCAATCAGGTGCGCCAGGCGCAGATGGCGCTGCAGCACCCGAACCGCCACGACAGCGCTCAAAAATTCGTTCATGCCGACCTGCAGCGGCAGCACCTGGCCAGGACGAAAACCGAAAACATCGGCGCAGATCGTGGTGGCGCGGTCGGCGGGGGCAATTTTCTGCAGGATCAGGCGGTCATCCTCGGCGCTGGTCACGCCTTCCAAAAAGGGTTCGAGCAGCGCTGGCAAGCCACCGTCAATCTGGCAATAAACCACATCATGAAAAAGTGCAGCCAGTACTTGCAGGGGTTTCATGCCTTCGCACATGCCCAGGGCGTGCGAGGTGTTGTGGAAGGTTCTGTTTTCGCCAGTCATGGCGTGCTGAACCAGATTGGCCAGCTTTTCCACATCAACCGCTGAGACCTCAACTGACAAGCCCCGAAAAGCCTCGTTGAACAGGTCAATGATGTGATGGATTGGTCCGGTTGCCACGCTAAATTGCTCCTTTTCCCAAGTCTGGATTTTGCCCCAGACCGGTGCCACAGGTCAGCCTGTCAGGCATGCGGGCGAAACGGTCGCAATTGTTCGTCGGTCATGGCATCGAGCACCTCGCAGGCGTGCACATAGCCTTGCTCGGCAATGCTGTCAAAGCGGCCCCATTGCAGCATGCCGACACGAGCCAGCGCTGGCTTGAAGTACAAATCTGTCAGCTTTTGCGACTCGCGCTGGCGCGAGGTGCTGTACATGATGCTGACATTGAGCAAATAGGTCATCAGCGTGGGGAGTGTGTAGCGGCGCTTGGGTCGGGGTCGCAACCGGTCGCGCAGCAGTGCCCAGGTGCCCGGTACTTCTTCCAGCGCCACGGGCAGCGGCTTGCGGGTGCCCAGTTCCATCCCGATGACTTTGCCAACCCCGCGCCGCCTGCGCATCACATTGACCGGAAAGTTGTTGAAGGTGCCACCGTCGCAGAGCAGGTCGCCGTCAATCAGCACCGGTGGAAAGGCCCCCGGTATGGCGACGCTGGCCAGGATGGACTTGCTCAACGCGCCGTGGCTGATGACCTGTTCGCGCGCCTGGGTGTAATTGCTGGCCACGCAAAAGTAGTTTTTCCAAAGGTCTTCGATGTCGGGCAATTTGCCAAAAATGTGCTTCAGCGCCACCTGCAAAATACGCCGCAGGCGCTGCCCGCGTATCAGGGAAATCAGCGGCAGCAGGTTGAAGTCTCCGGTTGGCTTGTCGCCAAAGGCGGTGCGCGCAATGGGCATCAAGGCATCCAATGGCTGGTCTGACGCGGCCATCGCCGCCATGATGGCACCGATGCTGGTGCCCCCGACAAAGTCGATTTCGATGCGGTGTTCCTGCAGGGCCCGGAACAAACCCATGTGGGCCAGCCCCTTGGCACCACCACCGGCCAGCACCAGACCGATGGCAGTGCGGCTCTGGATGCGCGCCAGCCGTGCCATGTCCCGATCAAGCGCTGGCCTGACGTGCACATGGTCGGAGATCGGGCGGCGTTCAAGCCAGTGCCGGGTGCCGCCAGGGCAGGCTGTGTCAGCGGCGTGAAGCAAGATCAATATCTGGGCTGAGTCGTTTCGCTCGCTGCGCTGCATCAGGTAGCGTTGCTCGGTCACATGAATCGCAGGGGGGCAGCTTGCCATGGCCAGCAGCAGCATCTCATCGTTGTAGCGGCTGCAGCGCTGGGTCCAGGCACTGGCATCGGCATCACCGACCAGCAGCACAAAATCATGCGACAGTTCCAGTTGGTCAAGGTGCAGCGCAATTTGCCGGTTGCCGTCGGTGTCGGTGCTTGCGCTGCGGGCCAGGCCGGGCTGCCCGAGGGCGGCATCGACGCTGCTGGCATCGACAATGCAGACGGTTCCCAGTCGCTTCAGGTGGGTTGCCAGGCGCTGTGCAAAATCCAGCGCGTTGACTCCCTCGCTGATCGGCAACAGCGCCATGGTGACTGGCGGCGGAATCACCGCACGGGTGTTGGCTGCGC
>DAOSLL010000635.1:0-2725 GCA_035368905.1 Rhodoferax sp. | reverse complement strand
AGGCGGTGGATTTGGCGGTGCTAAAAGCCCGCGTCATCAACTGCGTATTTGAAGACTTCAAGGGCGGCAAGTACCAGATCATCAGCTTTCATGCCAAGCGGGCACGCGGATTGATGGCGCGTTTTGCCGCAACCCAGCGCGTGGTGTTGCCAGAGCAGCTCAAAGCCTTTGCGGCTGAGGGTTACGCGTTTGACAGCGGTGCATCCGGGCCGGCGCGGCTGGTCTTTCGCCGCAGTCTGGCGCAGTGAACTGTTTTTAGTCTCTAACAAGTCAAGTCTTTGCATATCATGCGAAGAATTCAAACATTCCAAGTCATTCGCCGCGAGGGCGCGACTCCTACAAATTCAAATCGGCGCCGACTGTTTGTGTAGGAGTCGCGCCCTCGCGACGAAGGCTCATCGATTCCGGCTTGTCCGGCTTAGGGCAAATCGGCCTCTAGCGCATATGTATCCTGCGCCAATAGCTATTATTTGGAGAGCAGACATGATCCCATCAGACCCAATACCGCCAGATCGGCCAACAATTTTTACCGACCACTGCGATGCCACGCTGCTGTTTCCGATTTGTCGCGCAACCCGGCGTGAGCTACTCGGGCTAGGCAGTCCTTTGCCATTTCTGGGGGCCGATTTGTGGACCGCTTTTGAGTTGAGCTGGCTCAATGCGCGGGGCAAGCCGCAGGTGGCGCTGGCACACATTACCGTGCCGTGTGAATCGGTCAACCTGATCGAGAGCAAGTCGCTCAAGCTGTACCTGGGCAGTTTCAACAACGCCCGGTTTGCCGATGCCAACGAGGTGTGCTCGCGTTTGCGCACCGACCTGACCGAAGCCGCCTGGCGTGGCGGCGTGGTGCAAAGCAGCGTGGGGGTAAAGCTGATAGCGGCTGACCTGTTTGACCGCGAGCCCCTGTATGAACTCGACGGCCTGAGCCTGGATCGGCTCGATCTGGATTGCGACCGCTACACCCCGGCACCCGATTTGCTGAGCTCGGCCACCGATGAAGCGCCGGTGTCCGAGGTGCTGACCAGCAACTTGTTGTGCAGCAACTGCCCGCTGACCGGCCAGCCCGATTGGGGTAGCTTGCAAATCAGCTATTTTGGGCCGCAGATCGAGCAGAGCGGTTTGCTGCGCTACATCGTGAGCTTTCGGCATGCCGGCGGTTTCAGTGAGGATTGTGTGGAACGCATCTACATGGATATCTGGCAGCGTTGCCAGCCGCACAAGCTGGTGGTGCATGCCCGCTACACGCGCCGGGGTGGACTTGACATCAACCCGTTTCGCACCAGTTACCCGCAGGCATTGCCGCGCAATTCACGCACGGCACGGCAGTAAATAACAGGGGTGTCGGCTGGCTTGCGCGCTGCCGGATTCAAGTGGATTCAACCTGGATAGTTGAAGCGCTCGTTTTGCCCTGACAGCAGTCATCTGCCTCTGCCACAGCGCTAAAGCAGTGCCTGCAGACCGATTTCTTTCCATAAGTCGGCAACGAGCTTGTCAAACAGACGGTCGCCATTGTGAAGAAAGTCTGAGGTCTTGGCTGGAGGCGCGCAGGCAGTTGTGTCATGATTCAAAGTGGCCTTCAGGCTTGTTTCCTGGGCCTGTTCAAAACCACCAACTTATCCAGCTAATGGGCTTTTTATCCTATTGAATCATCTACTTACAGCGCATTCTGAATGCCGAAACCTTAGCCGAAGGAAATGCTATGAACAAAATTGACCTCAAGCAGCAAATGAAGCACCTGTACCATGGCAGCGCCCGTTCGGTGGTGCAGGTTGACGTACCTGCGCTCAACTTCCTGATGGTGGATGGCATTGGCGACCCCAACACCTCACCCGCGTACGCGCAAGCCGTTGAAGTCCTGTTTGCGGTGTCCTATGCGGCGAAGTTTTTGGTCAAAAAGGGGCCTCAGGCACTGGACTATGCCGTCATGCCACTCGAAGGGCTTTGGTGGGCCGACGACATGGCCGTCTTCGCGGGCGGCGACAAGTCACAGTGGCAATGGACGATGATGATCATGCAGCCGACCTTTGTCAGCCGCGAGACGATTCACCAGGCGATGGCTGATGCGCAGAAAAAGAAGAACCTGCCTGCCCTTGACCGGCTGCGGCTGGAAGCGTTTCATGAAGGCGCGTGTGCCCAACTCTTGCATGTGGGACCATTTTCCGAAGAGGGTCCAAGCATTGAGCGCCTGCATGCGTTCATCGACGCAAGATCGGGCCGCACCGGCCGACACCACGAGATTTATTTGAGCGATATTCGCAAGGCGGCCCCGGAAAAATGGAAAACCATCATCCGGCAACCGATGCGCGCGGTGGCCGACGCGTCTTGACGACAAATTTGCCCGATAACACCTATTAGAGGGGCCAGGCTCGTTTGATCTGAGACTCGGCTTATCTGCGGCTTATCTGGTGTCGGTTGGCCCCGAACTGCTCCCTGTTTGATAGCTTTCAGCGTTTGAAGGACAATGGTTACAAGGCAATATCACGGTAAGCCCTGATTGGGCAGGTGCTTGCCGCAGCGGGGCACCTGGTGACACCGTGGCTGGTTTGGCCCGCAGAATTGGGGTCAAAGCCCAATTCGGTGAACCTATGTTTTCCAACTCATGCACCCATGGCCGCAAACAATTCGAACCTGGCCCCTTTAGCTCAATGTGGTGTGCCCAATTGCCATCGACCACCAGCACGACGGGCTTGTTCCAGACGCGTGTGATCGAAAACAACAGCGCCAC
>DAOSLL010000634.1:0-2726 GCA_035368905.1 Rhodoferax sp. | reverse complement strand
GACCACATCCCAATACCTTGCCGACCTTTACCGTCTGGCAAAGGTGCTTGAAGTTTGACTCAAACCCAATAGCCATGCCGGTTTGCGGCTGAAACGGATTGGTGTCGATTTCAATTTCAGGGTCGCTTATTGCGGCTCTTCAAATGGATCAAGCCGCATCTGCGCATCCATGAAGTTGATGAGCACCAGCGAGAACGCGGTAAAGACGCAGATACAGGTGCGCCATCGCCACTTGCGTTCAATGCCTGGTGACGAATGAGCATCAGCATCAGGTTGGGAAGATATGGCACAACCTGCCAGCTCTCAAACTAAACAACCACGAGCTGAAGCTGGTGGGTTTGGGTTACGGACTGGAAGTCCTGATACGCGTCGCCTAAACGACGCGTCTTGACACCGTCTCGTCTCGCATTTGACCATTCGAATAGACACCCATACAACTTCAGACACCAGATGATTTCACTGCAAAGACAAGGCACAGAAAACTCGTCGATGACAACTTGACTCGCTTAGAAAACAAGTCTTCACGTTCACTGCCCGGCTCAAAAAGTCTCATAGCTGAAGCTGACCGGCTGGAAGCCGGTGGATTTAACCTTGTGATGGACATTAAATTGCCAATCGACACCAACATGCATTGTTGTAGTAAAAATGCCTGCACCATGAGGCTAAGATTACGCATTGGCACAAGACCTTCTCGCACTCCTCCGATGGGAGAGCAATCGCTGCCAGGCGAACTACTTGGCCTCTGGCTCAACAATTTTGATCATGAATGGCAAATGAACGACGACAAGTCAGCGTTGATAGATCCCAGGCAATTGCAAATCGGCATGTACGTTGAGCTTGAGCTTGGCTGGATGGCGCATCCGTTCCCGAAAGGCAGCTTCAGGATTTCATCGGAAAAGCAGATTGAAACCATTCGAGGTCTTGGCTTGCCAAGCGTTCGCTATGTTCCGGCCAAAAGCGACTTGCCCACGATCGAATCGACACCGGGTTCTGACCCGGTAGCCCCACCGGTGACAAGCGCTGTTGACGATCCAGCAGCGTCGCAAGCAAAGCAATTGGGCAGAGATCGCAGTGAATTGCTGGGTGCGCAACACCGTGACTTGATAGCCTGTGAACGTCGGTTTGGTGCCGCAGCACGTGAGTACAAGTTGGTGCTCGAAAAAATCAACACCAACCCGACGGCGGCCACGGCACAGTGCCTGGGGCTGGTCAACGGCTTTGTTGGCGAAATGCTCGGAGAGGGCGAGTCAGCCATTCGTCTGCTATCCGAAGGAATGGGCGACAAGGCATCAATGCACCCGGTGAATGTCAGCATCGTCGCACTGTTGTTGGGCAAATATCTGGGCTTGTCCGAGGCTGACATGGCCGACCTCGGAGTTGCTGCGTTCTTGCATGACATCGGCAAATTCCAGTTGCCTGACCGGGTGCGCTGGCTGGAAGACAATTTCACCGCAAATGAGTACAAGCTGTACCAGGAGCATGTGGCGCAAGGCGTACTGCTGGGCAAACGCATGGAGGTTTCTGCGGGGACCCTGCAGGCCATTGCCCAGCACCATGAATTGGTTGACGGCAGTGGCTACCCGGCTCGCGTCACCGGTGACCGCATGTCGCTGCCAGCCAAAATCCTGTCTTTGGTCAACCGCTATGACAACTTGTGCAACCCAAGCCGTCCCAGCGCATCAATTACGCCGCACGAAGCGTTGTCGCTCATTTTTGCGCAACTCAAATCACGTTTTGACCCGGTTGTGTTGGGCGGCTTTGTCCGGATGATGGGGGTCTATCCGCCGGGCTCAGTGGTTCAGCTCACCGATGAGCGCTACGCCCTGGTGGTATCAGTCAACTCATCGAGACCACTCAAGCCCAGGGTGATTGTTTACGATACCAGGGTGCCCAAGAACGAAGCCCTGATTCTGGATCTGGAGCAAAACCCGGCACTTGGTATCAGGCGCAGTCTCAAGCCGTCCGGTTTGCCCCGTGCGGCGATGGATTACCTGTCACCCCGTCAGCGGATTTGCTATTTTTTTGAACGTTCCGTTGATAAGGTCCCGGTTGAGGTGTCGCCATGAGCATGCTTGCCTGGGGCGCGCTGATTGAAGGCATGCTTGAATCAGTCTGGCTGGTTGATCCGGTCAGCCTACGCATTCTTGCCGTCAATCAGGCCGCCAGCCAACTTCTCGGGTTGACCTCACAGGACATGGTGAACAAACCGGTAATCGAGTTGACGGCCACGCCCGAGGACCAGTTTTTCTGGGAAGACGTAGCCGCTGGCGCTGTCGATGGTATCCATTCTGAAACCTGGTTGCGCGCTGCCGACGGCATTGCTGTGGCGGTAGATCGCCGTGTTTCCCGGGTTTGGTCTGCGGACCATCAGGCGGTGTACGTGGTGGGCATTCGGGACTTGCGCCAGCAACGTCGTGTCGAAGAAGAACTGGAAAGACTGGTCGCTGAACTGCGCGCCACGCTGGAGTCCACCGCTGACGGCATTCTGGTCAGTGACATGAATGGCGATATTCGCAACTACAACCGGCACTTTGCCGAACTGTGGGAGGTGCCCGAGGCCTTGCTGCTAAAGCGCAATGACCGGGCTTTGTATGCCCATATGGTTGACTGCGTGGTTGACAGCAACGGCTACCAGGCCAGGCTGCTGGAGATTGCCGACCAACCCTTGCTGGAGGCCTGCGATGTGTTGATGCTGCGCTCGGGGCGCGTGCTCGAGCGCGTCACAC
>DAOSLL010000633.1:0-2730 GCA_035368905.1 Rhodoferax sp. | reverse complement strand
GGTGTCGCAGCAGGGTCTGGCGTTGCCTGGCGTTTGCGGCCACCCAGGGCGGCGCATCACAAGCCGTAAAAACCTTTGATGATGCCCCAGGCAGCTTGCGGCTCGTCCACGTAGTGGAACAGCTCCAGGTCTTCGCTTGACACCACGCCTTCTTCCAGCAGCACCTCGGTGTTGAGCAGGCGCCTCCAATAGTCGCTGCCAAACAGCACGATCGGCACGGGTTGCGATTTGCGGGTTTGCACCAGTGTGATCACTTCAAACAGTTCGTCCAGCGTGCCAAAACCGCCCGGAAAAGCCACCAGCGCCTTGGCCCGCATCATGAAATGCATCTTGCGCAGCGCAAAGTAATGGAACTTGAAGCTCAGGGACGGTGTGACATAGGGGTTGGCGTGCTGTTCATGCGGCAAGGTGATGTTCAACCCCACCGTTGGCGCACCCATTTCATGCGCACCCCGGTTGGCCGCTTCCATGATGCCAGGGCCACCGCCGGTACAGATGTACAGGCGTTCATTGACATCAAGTGCAGCGCTGTAGCCAGCCACCAGCCGAGCAAACAGGCGCGCCTGATCGTAATGGTGGGCATTGCGCAGTTGCCGCTGCGCCAGCGCAATGGCCTGCGCGTCGCCGCTGAACTGGGCTTGTGCCATCGCCTGCTGGGCGGTCTCGGGCGAGCAAAAGCGGGCACTGCCAAACACCACCACGGTGTTGTCGATGCGTTGTTCGGCCTGGTCGAGGTCGGGCTTGAGCATCTCAAGCTGGATGCGAATGCCACGCGTGTCGCGGCGCAACATGAACTCAGGGTCGGCAAACGCCAGCCGGTAGGCGTTGGGGTGCACCACGGTGGCATTGGCAGGATGCTTAAGCAATTCTGCCCAGGCATCGGCCAGGCGGTGTTCGGTGATGTGTTCGGGCAGCGATTGGGTGTGTTCCATGGGGCGTGATTGTGGGCCAAAAAAAAGGCTTCACCAGGAAGCCTTTCAATCCAACCGGCTGGCGGGCCGGCCCAAGTTGATCAGACGCGCTTGCGGTATTCGCCGGTGCGGGTGTCGATTTCGACATTGTCGCCTTGCGCCACAAAAATCGGCACGCCGATCTCGAAACCGGTGGCCAGCTTGGCGGGTTTGAGCACTTTGCCGGAGGTGTCGCCCTTGACTGCAGGCTCGGTCCAGGTGATTTCGCGCACCACGCTGGTTGGAAGTTCGACCGAGATCGCCTTGCCGTCGTAAAACACCACTTCAAGCGGCATGCCGTCTTCAAGATAACTCAGCGAGTCGCCCATGTTTTCGGCCTCGACTTCGTACTGGTTGTACTCGCTGTCCATGCAGACGTACATGGGGTCGGCAAAGTACGAATAGGTGCAGTCTTTTTTGTCCAGAATGACCTGGTCGAGCTTGTCGTCGGCCTTGTAAACAATTTCGGTGTTGAAGTTGGCAATCAGGCTTTTGAGCTTCATGCGCACTGTGGCCGAGTTGCGCCCGCCACGGCTGTATTCGGTTTTCAGGACCACCATCGGGTCTTTGCCGTTCATGATGACGTTGCCGGCACGGATTTCTTGAGCGATTTTCATAAAAGAAACTTAAAAGCGATAAGGTGAAAAGTAGGCCGCGCAGCAGGCGGCGAGGGCGACCGAAAAATTGAATGAAAATTCAACCCCAAGCCGCAAAGCCCGCTATTTTAGTTGGTTTTCGCAGCAAAACCAAGCAGCGCGCTGGTCAGATCGGGTTGGCCCAGCAAGCGTTGGCGGGCCTGTGCCACGGTTTGCTGCCAGAGCGGAAGATCATCCAGCGGCAAAGCCTGCGGCCGGTGCGCCGCAGTGGTTGTGGCCGCCAAGCCATTCCAGGCAGCATGAAAGGCACGCAGGCCATCTGGTGCCTGCAGCCAGTCCAGCCAGGCAGCGAGCTTGGCCTGATGGGCACCGTCATGCTGGGGGTAAAGCTGCCAGACCAGCGGCTGCCCGGCCCACAATGCCCGCACCAGCGAGTCCTCACCCCGTACAAAATTGACGTCACAAGCCCACAGCAGGTGGTCATAGTCAGTCTGGGAGAGTTTCGAAAGATATGAAATTGATAGCTGTCCGCGCTTATTCCAATTGGTCTGCAGGCCTTTTTTGTCTTGAACCAGGGGTTTGACTGCGGCGGCCGCACGCCCTGGCGTGACCAGCAGCAGACTCGGGCGCTCGGCCTCGGCCAGCGTGTCGAGCAACTGCGCCAGCCCGGTCGGCTCGTAACAAAACAGCGACACCAGGCGCTCGCCCTGCCAGCGGATGTGTTGCACGGCCAGCCAGGCGGCGCGATCAAAACCGGCTTGCCTGGTGAGCAGATCAGTTTCTCGCAACAGGCCACCAGTGCCAGGGACGAAGCCAGGGTAAAAGAAATGCTTGATGAGGCCCTTGCCTGGTCCGCTCATCACCGGCGAAGGCAGCCCATGGCAGCGCTGGGCATAAGGCTCGGCGCTCAGGTACTCAAGGTTGATCCACACGCATTTTCGGCCTTCAGCCCTTATGCAGTCTGCGTAAGCAGCTATGAATTCAAGATCAATATCGCAACCAAATGCTTCTACCAGCACGTCGCCGGGCTTGATGCCGACCATTGCAGCAGGGGAAACCCACGGCAGCACCTGCACGCCGGGCGCGCCGTTCGGAGCCATCCAGGCCAGGGCTCCTGGCTGGTCCACCCACAGCCGCACGGTCTGGCCGCGTTGTGCCAGGTTGACTGCCAGCCGCCAGCAAAT
>DAOSLL010000632.1:0-2737 GCA_035368905.1 Rhodoferax sp. | reverse complement strand
ATGCTGAAGCACTGGCCCTGACGCAGCAGGCGCTTGAACAGGCGGCGCTGATGCCTGCAAGCGCGATAGCTGATGTTTTGATGGCACTCGAATCCCGCCAGGGCCGATTGTTCACCCTACTGGGTCAGCCAAGCCGAGCGCTGGCCGCTTACCAACGCGCTGCAGACCAAGCTGAATTGCTGCGCCCGGACCTGCCTATCGAATTTGAGGACGGCAGATCTTCTTTTCGCCAAACGCTGGAACCGATTTACCTCGGTCTGGTCGATGCGCTGCTGACCGCCGCCGATGCCCAGAGCGCGGCAGCGAGCGAAAACTACCTGCGTCGGGCCCTGGACGCAACAGAGTTGCTCAAGCAAGCGGAGATGCAGGACTATCTGGGTGACCGGTGCACGGTTGACACCGTCAAGGGTGGCAGCGCCACCGTTATTGCGCCTGAAACAGCGGTGCTGTACCCGATCATTTTTCCGGATCGGGTTGAGTTGCTGTTACAAACACAAGACAGCATTGCGCGCTTTGGCAGCCGTGTTGCCGGTGCCCTGGTGCGCAGCACGGCCAGTTCCCTGGCCAAAGATCTGCGCAACGGCGAGTTGGACTTCGTTCGGCAATCCAGGCAGCTCTATGACTGGTTGCTCCGGCCACTTGAGTCATTTCTCACGGCGCACCAGATCAACACCCTGGTGCTGGTGCCTGACGGTGCGCTCAGGCTGGTACCCGTCAGTGCCTTGCACGACGGCAAGCAATTTGCCATCGAAAAGTATGCCATAAGCACGGTCACCGGATTGTCCATGACCAATACCAATGCCTCATCTGTCAGGAACTATGTGGCGCTGGTGGCCGGAGCCTCCCATTTCGGGCCGGTGGTGGATAAATTGGGCTTAACCAAATTGGGCCAAGCGCTGGCCGCCGACGTAGCCGGGCAGGACCAGGGTCGCGGTCTGGCGCGCAGCCGCATGCTGCGCGCACCAGCACACACCAGGAGCACCGACCCGCTGGCAACACCGGCGAATCAAGTACGGTTTATGCGCGAGGCACTGGCTTTGCCCGGTGTCGCCAAAGAAATTGAGTCCGTTGGTCGCATTTTGCCCGGCACCAGCTTGCTCGATGCGGGCTTTACCGTCGATGCCTTCAGCAATGCAGCCGAGTCTGGTGCATTTCGCATATTACACGTGGCATCGCATGGCGTGTTCGGCGGTGCGGCAGATTCGAGTTACATCATGGCCTATGACGATCTTTTGACGCTGGATGGCTTGCAGTCGCTGTTGGCCAATGAGCAGGTTCGCAAACGCCCGATTGAATTGCTGAGCCTGTCGGCCTGCGAAACAGCCGAGGGCAATGACCGCGCGCCCTTGGGCATTTCCGGGGCCGCCATCAAGGCCCGGGCCAAGAGTGTGCTGGGAACCCTTTGGCCGGTGGACGATGAGGCGGCAGTCAGGGTGATGGAGCAGTTTTACCGCAATCTGGCGCAAAGCCATTTGTCCAAGGCACAGGCCTTGCAGGCAGCGCAGGTTGAATTGCTTCAAGACAGGGAATTTGCCCATCCTTTCTTTTGGGCACCGTTTGTACTGATAGGTAACTGGTTATGAGAACATTTGCGGCAAACCCGGTTCATCGCCCGTCACGGCTGGTCTGTGCGCTACGGCTGGCCGGGCTGGTAACGGTTACCGCTTTGGCTGCGCAAAACCCCGCACTGGCCCAGATCCGCACTGACAGCAGTCTGGGCCAGTCGGCTCGAACACTGGTCGGCCCGGCCTACGTCATACCGCAGTCGCTCGGCAAGCTCTCTGGCAACAACCTGTTTCACAGCTTCCAGACCTTCAATCTTGATACTAACGAATCGGCCAACTTCACCACCACCACGGCGGGCCTGAGCAACGTCATCAGCCGGGTCACCGGTGGCACGCTGTCGCAGATCAATGGCCTGATTTCACTCACGGCGGCTAACGCCACACCCAATTTCTTCTTCATCAACCCGGCCGGGGTAACTTTTGGAGCCGGTGCCAGTATCGATGTGCCAGCGGCATTTCATGTCAGCACCGCCAATTACCTGAAGTTTGCGGACGGCAAGTTTTACGCAGACGCGTCAAGCGCCAGCACGTTTTCCAGTGCCGAACCGGCGGCGTTTGGTTTTCTGGGCAGTAGCCGGGCGACGATACAGATCAAGGACAGCGTGTTGTACACCCCCTCGGGGGGCATTTCACTGGTGGCGGGTGATCTGAGCATCGACCATGCCGGGTTGTGGACTGGCAGTGGTGACATCCGTGCTGCTGCCATGGGTGCCGGCCCGGCCGAGGTGAGCCTGCGCGGTACACTGCCAATCGCCAGTGGCCGTCTGGCAATGAACAATGGCAGTAATCTCTACAGCGGCGCAACAGCACAATCCGCCGGCGGCAATATTGAGATCGCAGCGGGTGATGCCAGCCTTCAGGGTGGTGCACTGGTGGTGACTGACAGCAGCAGCGCCGGTCCGGCAGGGTCCATCACGGCAGAACTCGGCAGTCTGGTGATCGATGGGCGTAGCGCAACAAGCTCGACTGGCATCACCAGCCTGGCATCCATGTACGACGTTGGCGCTGGCGGCGATGTGGCGGTGACCGCACGCGGCGCGGTCAAGATTTTGGGCGGCGGCATGATCACCTCCGACACCTACGGCATGGGTGCCGCTGGCAATGTGGCCGTCAAGGCTGGATCGTTGTTGCTGGATGGATCCGGACATGCAAACGCTGCCCGCATCACCAGC
>DAOSLL010000631.1:0-2745 GCA_035368905.1 Rhodoferax sp. | reverse complement strand
AGGCTAACAGCAAGAACACCGGCAGGCTTCGCACAAACGCTAAAGACCACCATTTTTTGACGGAGTCCATTCTGACCCTTCCCAAGATGTAACCTCAGCAGGTGCGATGTCCCGTCGGCAACCTGGTCGTTGGCGGGTCGCACATGCTTAGCGAACAGTTTACTCCCCGCAAATAGCAGAAATCGTCAGCGGCGGCTTTGGAGCGACCTGTTCGCAACCCCGAGCACCCGCTTTCGACTTTCCGATGGTTGTTTAGCAATTTTGGTGAATGGCTAGTTTGGGTCTGCAGGAGCCGGTGGCCGTGGAAATCTGCTTTTTTTCTCCAATACCCGCATCAGACCCTTATGTATAGCTCTACATAAGGGTCTTTATGCATAGGACTCAGTTATGAATAGCTACCGTGTCAGCGATGCACCTGTCATAGGCAAACATTGCCGCAAGCCAGATTTAGCTTCTACATAATATCAACGCCTCGTCAGTTTCAGAAAATGTTCTCCAAGGCGCGGTTATGGAATTTGCTTGGCATGGGTTCAAAAGGCTACTGATTCTGTCCAATGGCCTGCGGACGCAGAATTTCCCGAGATGGCTCTTGCGTTGGCTCCTGAAGTTCTAGTTGCAAAGGCGGGCCTTGGTGAATAGTCGAATTTATGAGGAGTCTTTGAGCTGAAGATTGCCGAAAAGTCAACGTTCATGCGGTTTCCAGCACTGTCGATGAAAATACTATGCATAACTGAGTCCTATGCATAAAGACCCATAGCGGTAGTAGCACTTTGCGATTTGCTTCCTCCAGACTGGACGTTGGCTATGGGTTGTCCCCGGCACGTGGGCCACCGCTTTGAAAGGATGGTGGTGATGCGCGGCTGGATGACGGGGTGTACATTGAGCCAGACTGGTCGACTGACTGGGACGGGGTCGCGTAACCGGCTCCAGACGCCGAGCTTGATCAACGCATCAATTGGTGACTGATCGAGGCGGCGATTTTTCAGGGTCGCCGCCTGGTAGACCTGCGCTCGACGCACCCGGCGCTGTGCTACTGGCTCTGTCGACGGTGCCTTATGATAGTGAACCTGCCACGCGGGCAGGAAATTGCGGGTTTGCACAAGGTTCGAAGCCTGTTCCTGGGCGTGATACTGCGCCTCGTACGGTTAATTGGCCTATTTCAGTGGGCAAAAAATTTTTTTGCAGGCACGGTTTCAAGGTCAGCGGCAGGAAGGCCATCCGAGCATTGCCAATAAGGCATGACATGGGCTTAACTTCGGTGGATGTGCACAGGGTACGATACTTGGTCCATTCGTCCCAGAGTCCAGGCATGACCCGATTCCCCGGCTATACCCCTGTAGAGCAGATTTTCATAGGCAGTCGCAGCCGCATTGTGCGGGCCGTACGCGATATCGACGGGGTGCGGGTGGTGTTGAAGGTGCCGGTTTCAGACCAACTTCCCCTGCGCGATCTGCTGCGGTTTGAGCACGAATACCGAGTGCTGGAGTCGCTTGATTTGAAGCATGTCATCAAGGTGCATGCGCTGGTTCCCCATGGCGCCGGGTTTCTCGTCGTAGAGGAAGATTTTGGTGCCCAGGATCTGGCTCACTTTCTGTCGGAAAAGTCACTTTGCCCAAACGATTTTTACCCGATTGCACAAGCCATGGCCGAGGGGTTGGCCGAACTGCACGCCAACTTGGTGCTTCACAAAGACCTGCATCCGGGCAATGTGTTGATCGAACCGCTTTCAGGACTTGTCAAGCTGACAGACTTTGGCCTTTCCACGCTGATTGAAGACGAGACCCCGGATACGCTTGCTGCGGAAATGATTGAAGGCAGCCTGGCCTATATCTCGCCCGAGCAGACGGGCCGGATGAATTATCCGGTCGACTCCCGTTCTGACCTCTACGCCTTGGGGGTTTGCTACTACCGCATGTTGACCGGACAGTTGCCATTCGCCGCGACCGATGCCTTGGAAATGATGCATGCACACATCGCCAAGCAACCAGTGGAGCCGCGGGCCGTGGCATCCGGCGTGAGCCAAGAGTTGTCTGCGCTGGTGATGAAGCTCCTGGCCAAGGAGCCACGGCAGCGCTACCAGAGCGCACGGGGAGTCGTCGCCGACCTGCAGGCACTCGCTGCAGCCAGCCGCTTGGGCGGGGTGGTGGCCGACTTTGTTCCAGGGGCGAAGGATGTGTCAACCCGGTTTCAGGTGTCGCGAACCCTGTATGGACGGGAAAGTCAAGTGGCACAACTGTTGTCCGCATTTGACAGAGTGGCGCTCGGGCGCACGGAGTTGCTTTTGGTTGCAGGCTATTCAGGCGTAGGCAAGACGGCCCTGGTGCAGGAAGTTCATAGAAGTCTGGCCCACTGCAAGGGGCGGTTTCTCAGCGGCAAGCACGATCAGTTTCGGAGGGATTTTCCGTTTTCTGCCTTGATTCAGGCCTTCGGGCAACTGATGCGCCACATTCTGGCAGAGCGCGACGAGCGTGTAGCCCTGTGGCGTAAGGCGTTGCTCGAAGAGCTGGGCAGCAACGCCCGCATCCTGGTGGATGTGCTGCCTGAAGCCGCGATCCTCCTTGGCCCCCAGGAAGCAGCGCCCGAACTGGGGCCTGTTGAAACCAAGAACCGGTTTGTGCTGACGCTACAACGATTCTTGGGTGTCTTTGCCCGCTCGCAGCACCCCTTGGTCGTTTTCGTGGATGACCTGCAATGGGCCGACAACGCGTCTTTGCAGCTCATGCGGGCTTTGTGCCGCGATACCGC
>DAOSLL010000630.1:0-2745 GCA_035368905.1 Rhodoferax sp. | reverse complement strand
AAGCTTGGCTGCGCATGCCAGCTTTCTTACGGCATCTTGGTAGTCGTCAAGTATCACAATATTCATGCCGCCAATTGTGCCTTGGTGTTACCGGGTTCGCATTTCCTTGGTGATGAAATTAACCAATATGGGTTGCAGTCGCCAAACACGATGCGGCAAGCGCGTTTGCTGAGTCGGTTACTGCGTGTTCAGTGGCACTTTGCCTCGCATGCAGCCAGGCGATCAAGCTCGGCGCATACGTCAGCCATGCGGCCCGATATACGCAAACGACCGATTTGGGCAGGGGCGAGGCCAGCCTCGACGACCCGCAGTACCCGCAAAGGTCGCCGAGTGCCGGGCCGATTGCTGGTGCAAGAAGCGATGCCTGGCATTTGGGGGTTGGTCGTGCCGGTGCGGCCATGGGGTGCGGTTGCCACCGGGCCGACGTGGCATTGATTCTGGGCTTGCTGGTTGGGTCCGGTCATTAGCCAGTGCCAAAGGGCACTGAGGGGAGTGGTGCTGTGCGCGCTGCTGTGTTGGGCGTTCATGGTGCAATCCTTGACTGATATGGCTTGGCAAATGGCCAGTCGCCTGGCAATTGGCCTGGGTTCGACGGGTGGCGGCAATGTCTGGTGATGCCAGCGTGCTACATCAACATGGTGTTTCGAATCAGGCCAACCGCCAAGCCTTCTATCTCAAAGGGTTCACCGGGCTCAACGACGATAGTCTGGTAGTCGGGGTTTTCGGGGTGCAACTCAATCAGGTCATTTTTGTTACGCATGAAGCGCTTGACGGTGACCTCATCGCCCAGGCGGGCCACGACGATCTGGCCGTTTTTTGCATCACGGGTGGTTTGCACCGCCAACAGATCGCCATCCATGATGCCAGCATCACGCATTGACATGCCCCGGACTTTCAGCAGGTAGTCAGGCTTGCGTTGAAACAGGCTGCTTTCGACGTAGTAGGTCTTGTCAACATGCTCCTGCGCCAATATGGGTGAACCTGCTGCCACCCTGCCAATCAGCGGCAGGGCCAATTGAGCCAGGCTGGCCAATGGCGATGCGAACTGTTTGCTGCGTGACTCGTTGATGGATCGCATCATGTCACTGCGAAGGCGAATGCCGCGTGAGGTGCCACTCACCAGTTCAATGGCGCCCTTGCGAGCAAGTGCCTGCAGGTGCTCTTCCGCGGCATTGGCTGACTTGAACCCTAGCTCTGAGGCGATTTCAGCGCGGGTAGGAGGCGCGCCAGTGCGGGTGATGGCGCTCTGGATAAGATCAAGGATTTGCTGCTGACGATCCGTCAATTTGGGTCTGATGTGCATGATGACTCCGGTTAACAGTTAGGTGGCAGGCCAGTGGGGTGCACAGGGCGCTGGATAAGTGCGTTCACTGTCTTCATATCCAGTAACTGTATTTTTAACCAGTTTTTGAAAGGCTGCAAGTGCTATCTGATCAAAATCAAAAGAAATTGGTGGTGCTGGGCACTGGTGGCACGATCGCCGGCATTGCCAGCAAGCCATCCGACAACATTGGCTATACCGCAGCGCAGGTCGGGGTCGCGGCGTTGCTCGATGCTGTGCCAGGGTTGAACGGGGTGCTGGCAGGCTGTCAATTGCTAAGCGAGCAGGTGGCGCAGGTGGACAGCAAGGACATGGACTTTGACATCTGGAAGAAGCTCGCGCAGCGCGTGCATCACCACCTTTCGCAAACCGATGTTCAAGGCATCGTGGTGACCCATGGCACCGACACGCTGGAGGAAACCGCCTATTTTTTGCAAGCCGTTCTGCCGCCGAGCTTGCTCAATGGCAAGCCGGTGGTGCTGACCTGTGCCATGCGGCCAGCGTCAGCGCTCGCGCCAGACGGGCCGCAAAATCTGCTGGATGCGGTGACAGTGGCGCTGGCAGCCGGTGCGCATGGCGTGGTGGTGGTGTGTGCCGGTGCGGTCCACACCGCGCAAGATGTGCAAAAAAACAACACCTATCGGCTCGATGCCTTCAGCTCAGGCGATGCAGGCGTCATGGCCTACGTTGAGGAAGGTCAACTCAGGTTGTTAAGAAATTGGCCTGTAGCGCTAGATACGTATGCCTTAGCAGCTATTGATATTATAGTAAGTTGCGCTGTCTGGCCACGTGTCGAGGTGGTCATGAGCTATGCCGGATGCGGCGGTCAATTGGTTGATGCCCTGCTGCGCCCAAGTGTCGGCGTCACACCTGTTCGCGGCCTGGTTGTGGCGGGCACTGGCAACGGCACTCTTCATCGGGACATGGAAGCAGCGCTGCGTCGCGCGCAGGCTCAAGGGGTCAGCGTGGTGCGTGCCACCCGTTGCCCCAACGGTCGGGTCCTTCCCACCGAAAGCTCGGAGTTTCCCCACTCCCGAGGCTTGTCGCCGGTCAAGGCCAGAATCGCACTGATGCTGGAACTGATGCAGTCCAGTTGAACTAAGCCGCTGACGCGGTGGCGGGTCGCGCAGGCCACCACCACGTTTATGTTTGCGCCTGACTTGCGCAAGAGGCCAATTGGGACAAGTCTTCAGGCTGCGCCATGTTCCCCGGTTTTGACGGAGATTTGCCACGCCACCGTGTTGTCAACGGATGGATCGATGCGATGGTGCCGCGCGGATTTAGCCTTTGCAGAAGCCTGCGCCCAACGCGCTGGCACTGCAGTGTGCGCAGGCCTTCATGGCGCGCGTGGCCGACATTGACAGTTTCCGACATTGACCTTTGCCCGGCGTGCAAGGTGGGGCGTTTGCGGGTCGTGGCTGTCA
>DAOSLL010000629.1:0-2749 GCA_035368905.1 Rhodoferax sp. | reverse complement strand
TCAAAATGGTGCCTGAAGATATTTGATTCGCACGCAAGCTCGTGCTTGCGCTGTTGTGACTCTCTTGAAAGCAATGGTTTGGCTTGGCAGCGAGTTCCTTCCTATTCTTCGAGCCAATAGGTATTCCCGTGCTTGTGAGATGTATCGAGCAACGCTGGACTGAGGTGCCTGCGACACCTTGCAAAGGGCCGCAGCAGCAAAAAATGCAAGCTGTGATTTGTTGTTTTGCCCTTGGCGTAACTACCGTCGAGGCGAGGAGTATTTGATGGATATCTGGGAATGTTCGGCAGTGGTCACAGGCGCGGCATCGGGGTTGGGAGCGGAGACGGCGCGTTATCTAGCTGAAGCAGGTGCCAAGGTTACGGTAATCGATATCGATGGTATCGGCGTGCAAAAAATCGCAGATGAGATTGGTGGACTTGCCGTCCATTGTGATGTGGCGGATTCGCTATCGTTGGAGAATGCGCTGGCTACGGCGCGGCAGGCGCATGGTGCGGCTCGTGTGCTGGTCCACTGTGTCGGACGCGGGCATTCTGCGCCAATTGTCGGCCCCAACGGCCCGATGCCACTGGAAGATTTTCGTCAACTGGTTGAGGTCAATCTGATCTCGACCTTCAACATGATGCGGCTAGCTGCTGCTGACATGGCCCAACTGGACCCAATGGAAAACGGCGAACGTGGTGTCATATTGTCAACAGCCTCGGTTTCGGCCTACGAAGGGCAAAGCGGCGAAGCTGCATATTCAGGCTCCAAAGGAGGTGTCATCAGCATGATACTGCCCGCAGCCCGAGAACTTGGCCCCCTGGGCATTCGTGTAGTTGGAATTGCGCCCGGATTATTCGGAACGCAGACGCTATTCAACATGGAAAAAAACCTCGATTCGAGGGTCGCGCACCAGATACCTTTTCCGCACCGTTTCGGTGATGCAGCCGAGTTCGCCATGCTGGTTATTCATGTCCTTAACAACGTCATGATCAACGGCACAGTTCTGCGTTTGGATGGCGGCTACCACCGGTAATTCGGGCAAAGATATATGATCGAACAAGAGGAATCCTCCGTGAGCAAGACTCTGGTGTTACACCTCGTCTCGCATGCTTCGGGCGAGTTGATTGAGATGCTTGCCCGCAACGCTGTGGCACAACTTGAAGGGGTCCACGTTGAACGCAGACTATGGAAGAGGGTCCGCCGCATGGGCCAACTTCCAGAGATACTGGCGGCTGTTGCGGACTCACCTGGTTTCGTCCTGCACAGTATCAGCGACACCGATATTCGCGAAGCCATTGAGTCTGCGTGTGACCGGCTAGGTGTTCCATGTCAGTTCGCGCTTGAACCGCTGATCGGGCAGCTTGCCGAATACTCCAGTGCGCCGGTGCAAGTTCACACCAGTTCAGGCAGCGCCTTTGACGAAGACTATTACGTCCGGGTTGAAGCCATGAAGTACACGCTAGCCCACGACGACGGGGTAGCCAGTGATGATTTGACCGATGCTGACGTGATCATCCTCGGAGTCTCTCGGGCGACCAAGACACCGACCTGCATGTACTTGGCTTCCCGTGGCATCAAGGCCGCCAATGTGCCATTGGTCCCTGGCATACCAATTCCGGCGGCGTTGGTGAGTCCGAAGGCACCACTTGTCGTCGGATTGATCGTCGACCCGGCACGACTGTCCCTGATTCGATCAGCCCGCTTGACATCGCTGAACCAGCATGAAAATACCGCCTATGCTGACTTTGATGCCTTGCGCAGAGAGTTACTGGCCGCGCGCCGCTTATTCATCTTACACGGCTGGCCGATCATTGATGTCACCAATCGCTCCATTGAGCAAACCTCTGCGATGATCATCGAAATGTTGGAGGCGCGCGCCGCTCATCAGCCGTAACTCTGCAAACTGTGCGGATATCGCCTTATTTCAGACCAAGGCACGCAACTGATTAACTTTTCGGTGAACAAATGGGCAGATTCAAGAATTTGCCAAGCGCCACCACTTGGCATGGTTCTTACGCATTTCCTGATGCGATGGCATAGCATAAAACGCCAGATCCGGACCGTTACCGACGTAAAAGCCGCTCTTGACCATGCGGTACGGAATCTCCAAAGAATGGACTCGATGCACCAATTTGCTGATTTTTTCCTCCGGATGCAGGGTGATCAGCGCTTCGCGCAAATGGTGCATGAAAGAGTACGGGAGGTCGTTGGTAGAGCCGAATTCTGGGTTTGCGGCCAATTCACCGAGATAGAGTTCAACAAAACACAAGGCTGGAAACTGGATGAATTTGGATGGAGAAACTGTAACGCTGTTATATACCTCGGCCGGATTGAGTGAACTGACAATCAGACTATTGACCGGAGCCAGATCCTGATAGAGGTGCAGGCACGGTTGGTCGTTTTTTATCATTTCAGCCCGTTCGATGGCTAGCGCCTGACCATAGGCCGTACACAAATAAAGTTTGCCAATGGCGCTAACCGGAATATGTTCCAACACTCGATAGACCGAGGCATACACAGAGTGTCTTGGTTCGCCATCTGAATGCGGCACACAGCGAGCCACCGCCTCTTTGATGTTGAGCGCGTCACAGCGAAATGCGGGGTCGATTTCAAAGAACATCGCCTGCCCTTTAGACTTGAAATGATGCCCGGTAGAGTAATACTGACCAAAGTCCTCAGGCGGCAACATCGATGCAATTAGCGCTTCAGGTATCAATGACAAATAAAGGTGGACGGTCATGATTTAATGCTCTTTCGATCTAAC
>DAOSLL010000628.1:0-2756 GCA_035368905.1 Rhodoferax sp. | reverse complement strand
GGTGTTTGACCAGGTCCACAAGGTGGCACCGGCACGCACCACGGTGCTGCTGCGTGGCGAGAGCGGCACCGGCAAAGAGGTGATTGCCCGCGCCGTGCATAACCTGTCACCGCGCAAGCATCAGGCCTTTGTGCGGGTCAACTGCGCCGCGTTGACCGAGTCGCTGCTGGAGAGCGAGCTGTTTGGCCACGAAAAAGGGGCCTTCACTGGCGCCCAGGGCCAACGCAAGGGACGCTTTGAAATGTCGCATGGCGGCACCCTGTTTCTGGATGAAATTGGCGACATCTCGGCCGCCTTTCAGGCCAAGCTGCTGCGGGTGCTGCAAGAGCGCGAATTCGAACGGGTCGGAGGCTCGACCGTGGTGAAGGTCGATGTGCGGCTGATCCTGGCCACCAACCGCAATCTGGAGCGCATGGTGCAGGCTGGCGAATTTCGCGCCGATCTGTACTACCGCATCAACGTGGTCAGCATCCAGTTGCCGCCACTGCGCGAGCGGCGGGAAGACATTCCGGTGATGGCGCAGCATTTTCTGGACAAATTCAACGCCGAAAACGCCCGCAACACGCAGCTCAGCCCTGCCGCCATGCGGGTGCTGACCAGTTGCTACTGGCCCGGCAATGTGCGCGAACTGGAAAACTGCATCGAGCGTACCGCCACCATGGCGCATGGCGATGTCATTCTCGATATCGATTTTCCGTGCCAGGGCAACCATTGCCTGACGCAGGTGCTGCACCACATGGACCGGGTCGATGCGGTCACGCCGCAGCGCCTGGCGGACATTCCGGTGCTGGAAGTGCCGCTGAATCCGCTGCCCGCTGGCAACTTCCCACCGCCGCCACCAGTGGCAGCGACAGCGTCGGCGACAGCGGCAGGTGGCGAAGCGCCGGGTGAAGCCGCGCCCGCTGACCTTGACGCACCGCTGCCAGATGCCGATGGCAAGCCCGACGGCGAGCGTGAACGCCTGATCTGGGCCATGGAGCGCTGCGGCTGGGTGCAGGCCAAGGCCGCCCGGCTGCTGAAAATCTCGCCACGGCAAATGGGCTACGCGCTGCAAAAGAACGAGATTGAAGTCAGAAAGTTCTGAGCCGGTGCGGCGCTGCGCCAGTGCCCGGCGCAGTCGACAAGTCTTCTGCAAATGCCCGAACGCCGCGCTGCAAGGCAGGCCAGGGCGTTGCGACTGGCGCTGCTGCGTGGGCTGTTGCAACAGCGCTAAGGGTCGCTGGCGCCGAAGGCAAAAGCCACGTTAACGATAATGTGTCGCAAAAAAGTCAACCCGATGGTTGCCTTTTTCATCGCTATTTTTGACCAATTTCCCTATGATTTGCCAACGTTATCGGTGATCCGACCTGGGTCGTCTATATGCGAATTATTCCCATTTGTTACAATTTGCTCCAGGTCAAACGAAGCAGGCGGCCAAGCTCAGCTTTACGTCGTTTTGATCTGGTTGTATTGATACCCTTACTTTGAAAGACCTGATCAGATGAAGCCAAGCCAATTGTTGACCTGTGTTGCGTTGCTGGCCTGCACCCAGAGCGCGCTTGCTGAAGAAGTGGTGGTTTACTCCGCCCGCAATGAGCAATTGATCAAGCCACTGTTTGATGCCTACACGCAGGAAACCGGTGTCGTGGTCAAGTTCATTACCGGTGGCGAAGGTCCGCTGATGGAGCGACTCAAGGCCGAGGGGCAGAACACGCCGGCCGACCTGCTGCTGACAGTCGATGCCGGCAACCTGTGGCAGGCCTCGGCGCAAGAGCTGTTGCGCCCGGTCAGTTCCAAAACCCTGCAGGACAACGTGCCAGCCCACCTGCGCGACCCTGGCAACACCTGGTTTGGCCTGTCGGTGCGCGCACGCACGCTGGTCTATAACACCACCCGGCTCAAGGCCGCTGACCTGAGCAGCTATGAAGACCTGGCCGACCCCAAATGGAAGGGCCGCTTGTGCCTGCGCACTGCCAAAAAGGTTTACAACCAGAGCCTGGTGGCGATGATGATCACCGAGCACGGTGAAGCCAAGACCGAAGAAATCGTCAAAGGCTGGGTCAGTAACCTGACCACCACGCCGTTTCCAGATGACACCAAGGCGATGGAAGCGGTGGCCAACCGCCAGTGCGATGTGACGGTGGTCAACACCTATTACTTTGGCCGTCTGATGGAAAAAAGCCCGAAACTGCCATTGGCCATTTTCTGGCCGAACCAGAACCTGACTGGCAAAAATGCCGGTGTGCACGTGAATGTGTCGGGCGCCGGTGTCACGCGCCACGCCAAGAACCCAGCGGGGGCGCAAAAGCTGATCGAATGGCTGTCTTCAGAACGTGCACAGAACCTTTACGCCGACAGCAACCTGGAATACCCGGTCAACCCGCGCGTCAAGCCCGACCCGCAGGTGGCCGCCTGGGGCAGCTTCAAACCCAACCAGATCAACGTGAAAGATGCTGGCAGCTTGCAGACGCAAGCCGTCAAGCTGATGGACCGGGCTGGCTACAAATAAGGGTGGGCCGGGGCCGTTGGTCTTTTTGGCTTTTTCAAGGTCTAAAGGCTTTTATGCCTGTAGCCCTTGTGCAGTGTGCGTTGGCAGCTATCAAAATTATATCAAACTGGATCACTGGATAACAGGTTGGGCTGGTGTGGCCAGTGCCAGGCTGCGTGGCCGTGCCGGTGCTTGCCTGCAGCAAGTGCGTGGCAAATGAATGGCGCAACGTGTGAACCGACACCGGCTTGTGAATCCCAGCCAGTGCAACAGCCTTTTTGAGTGAACG
>DAOSLL010000627.1:0-2762 GCA_035368905.1 Rhodoferax sp. | reverse complement strand
GCCGAAGTACTTGACGTTGGTGAGACCCAGTTGCTCCATCTGACGCAGCATGGCACCAGCTTGCGGGTCCATGCCACCAAAGAATATGGCATCTGGCTTCTTGGATTTGATTTGGGTCAGGATGGCCATAAAGTCGGAGGCCTTGTCATTGGTGAACTGCTGGTCAACAATTTCAATGCCTTTCAGTTTCGCGTCTTTCATGAACACTTCCGCGAGCGGTTGTCCATATCCGGTTCGATCATCAATCACCGCGAACTTTTTGAGTTTCATGACATCAGCCGCATACACGGCCAAGCCACCACCCAAAGCAAGATCGTTTGCAATGATGCGGTAGGTGGTCTTGTAGCCCGGCTTGGTCAAATTGGGGTTGGTAGCTGCCCCGGTAATGTGAGGAATACCGCAATCGTTATAAATCTTGGAGGCCGGGATGGTGGTACCCGAATTCAGGTGACCCACAACGCCTGCCACTTTGGCATCGCACAGCTTTTGTGCAACCGCTGTGCCCTGTTTTGGGTCAGCCGCATCATCTTCTGCAGCAATTTCAAACTTGATCGTCTTGCCGCCGATCACAATTTTTTGCGCGTTCAGGTCTTCGATGGCCATGCGCACGCCGTTTTCGTTATCTTTGCCATAGTGGGCCTGACTACCCGACAGCGGTGCCACGTGACCAATCTTGACGACCATATCTTGCGCGAACGCTACACCAGCCGCAGCAGCGATGGCCGCAGCCACAGTGATTTTCAATTTCATTTGCATAGACAACTCCAAGTTAAAAAAATGTGAATCGGACAATTCAGCACCGCGTACGATACAGCAATTTTTGCGCCATCCTCTAAGGGTAGTCACCAAGAATCGATTTGACTGATTGGGATAATCAGCTATTTTGGCGTTTTGGCCTGTTCGGACTTGCCAACAGCATCAATGACTGCCTGCCTGACGAACATGTCCATTTCATCTTGCAGTCTGCTGCTGACATCTGCCCACTGTTTCGAAATACTGGCACGCATCAGGCGGTCGAACTCATCCTGTAGCCGCCTCTCGAAGATTGGCTGTATTTGGCGCTGCACCAATGAAATCAGGGCCTCGACATCCGGTTTGGCCGCAACTGCCAAACCAGTCAAACTGGCCGGATCGACAACTTCGGTCAGGGTCGGGACAAACCTCGGCAGGTTTTTGGTCGGTGAATTCATACTGTTTTGGAACCGATGTCGTGCATGACCGGTTTGTAACCTGCTTTCGTGTAGTATTTCCAACGCTCACGTGCCAGCCGCAGATCTTCGTCTTCCATTGGGATCACCTCAATCACCTGCCCAAAACCATCAAAACCAGTCGGTACCTGATGACCCAAATTGATCAGGGTCATGGTCTGGTCAGATGCTTTGGGGCTTTCTGCCAGCACGACTGGAGATCGACGTAAAACACGGTCTGGGGCACTATCGTGGCAATGTGGCACAAAATCAGCGCCCGAAAAAGTCCATAAGTCCTGATTCAGCCTGGCCAGCGTTGGCGCATCGGCGGTGACAACCAACCTCGCGCCCTTGGCGACAGCCTTGCGCAGCAACCGGCAAGCGTAGGTGAATTTGTCGGGCACCTGCAAATGAAATGCTACTGTGGTCACGCTTTTTTGGCCGGGCTGTTCATTGCCATTAAATAATCCAGCAACAGCCCTACCGGACGACCGGTGGCACCCTTGGTGGTGCCACCTTTCCAGGCAGTGCCAGCAATGTCCAGGTGAGCCCAAACGTATTTGCCGGTAAACCGTTGCAAGAACTTGGCTGCGGTGATGGCACCACCGGTTCGACCTGCAACGTTGGCAACGTCAGCAAAGTTCGACTTCAGACCTTCTGCGTATTCATCGTCCAAAGGCATTGGCCAGCACAGGTCATTGGATGAGTCTCCGGCAGACAGCAATGCGGCAGACAAGGACTGATCGGTGGTGAAAAAACCACTGCGCACACCACCCAAGGCGATCACACAGGCACCAGTCAAAGTGGCAATGTCGAGCACCACGCGTGGTTTGAATTGCTCTGCAAATGTGAGCGCATCACACAATACCAGTCTGCCTTCCGCGTCGGTATTGAGTACTTCAATGGTTTGTCCGCTCATGCTCGTCACGACATCACCCGGTTTGACTGCACGGCCACTGGGCAGGTTTTCGCAGGCCGGAATCAAGCCAACCACATTGATGTCAGGTTGCAAATCAGCCAGTGCCCGGAACACCCCCAGCACGCTGGCAGCACCACACATGTCAAATTTCATCTCATCCATTTCAGCCGCTGGCTTGATGGAGATGCCGCCACTGTCAAAGCTGATGCCCTTGCCGACCAGCACCACTGGAGGCGATGACTTGCCCGCACCGTTATAGGCCAGTTCAATGAAGCGAAGCGGTTCGTCAGACCCCTGGGCCACTGCCTCAAACGCACCCATGCCGAGTTTGGCCACATCTTTCGGGCCGAGCACCTTGCACTTGATTCGTGGCAACTTGGCCAGCGAGCGCGCCGCCTGAGCCAATTTGGCTGGCGTTGCGTGGTTGGCCGGCCGGTTGCCCCATTCCTTGGCAAACTCGATACCGGTTACTGCCGCTACTGCCATGCCGAAACCCGCACGCAAGCCTTCATCTTCTGGCAGGACAAAGCTGGCTTTCTGAATGGAGCGCCCTTCTGCCTCGGATTTGGTTGTGGTGTAAACATAGCTGGCATCGGCCAGGGTTGTCACGGCTACCCGTACCATTGCGGGGCTTGGACTTTGAGTGAAAAACAGCG
>DAOSLL010000626.1:0-2770 GCA_035368905.1 Rhodoferax sp. | reverse complement strand
CATCAGTCAGCAAACCCAATCCCCGTACAGGAGTCGACCATGAAAACTGAATTTATTGATAATTTCATAATTCATGACAACCGATGAGGCGCTCGTGCGTTGTATCTCCAGTAGCAATATTGGAGAATGCGGTCATGGCAAAAAGGGGGCTAAGCGAAGCGGCAAAGAAACGAGTCAAGGCAGGTCGACTGCTGCTCGAAGGCAAAGGGTGCGCCGAAGTTGCACTGGCTGTTGGCGTCGCGCGCCAGACCGTATACACCTGGAAGAAGCTACTCGATGAAGGCGGCATCGACGCCTTGCGCGAGGTACCCGAGCGTGGTCGCCCAGCCCAGCTCGACGAGCAGCAATTGGCATCGATACGTGCAGCCGTGCTGCAAAACCCCAGCGAACACGGATTTGGCACAGAGTTGTGGACCCTCAAGCGGGTGGGTGTCATTATTGAGCGCCTGCACGGCATACGTTTCAGCCAGACGCAAACCTGGCGCATCCTGGGTGCCTTGGGCTTTAGCCCGCAAAAGCCGGAGAAACGCGCCATTGAACGCAATGAAGATGCTGTTCGCGCCTGGAAGCGCAGCACCTGGCCAGCCATTAAAAAAAAGCCCTGCGAGAAGGCAGACTGATCGTCTTTGTCGACGAGTCCGGTATCAGCGAACGTCCGACCCGGGTGCGCACCTGGGCACCCAAGGGTCAGACACCCATCATTCAGTTTCACTTCAACTGGAATCACGTCTCCGTCATCGCGGGACTCACCCGTACCAACTGCCTGTTCCGACTCCACGAAGGCAGTATCAAGAAGGAAGAGATTGTCGAATTCCTCAAGGCGCTCAAAGCGCATTTGAAGCAACCGCTGTTGGTGATCTGGGATGGGCTGAAGGCGCATCGCAGTCGCTTGGTGCGCGAGCACCTTGACGGATTGAACGGCCACATCCAGATTGCCTTTCTGCCGCCCTACGCGCCGGACTTGAATCCGGTCGAATACTTGTGGGCCTGGCTCAAACGACACGCCTTGGCCAACTACTGCCCCAACAACCTGAGCGAGTTGCACACCACCGCACGCAACAAACTCAAGAGTGCTCAAAAACGGATAAAGCAACTTCTTTTCTGTAAATTCTGATTTTGGTTCTGGGGTTGTCGCGCAATAGCGTCGGGTCAAGGCTTCATGTTCAGGTAGATTTTTGCTGTCATCCACTCCTCATCTTGTTCGGCCAGCAGTGCGCTGACTAATCGTTGACAACTTTCCGGGTTGGGAAACAGCGTGGCCACACGGGTTCGCCGCTTGAGCTCCTTGTTCAAGCGCTCCAGACCATTGGTGGTGCGCATGCGCACCCGATGGCTATCTGGCAAATTGAACACCGCAAACCCCTCGGGTAGATTGGTTTCAGCCCACGCAGCCAGTTGAGGGTGACTCACCTGCCAGTCCTTGAGTGCCAGATTGAGCAGACGCTGGGCCTCATGGGCATCGCCAGCATTGAAGATGGCGCGTATCTGCCTGGCCACCGGCGTGCGCCGATCGAGCTTGGAGACATAGCCCTGCGCGTTGTGTTGCAGATGAAACTGGCACCTCTGCCACGTCACACCGGGAAACATCGCTTTGCGGGCTGCTTTGAGACCCGCGTGGTCATCGCTGGCAATGTATTTGACCCCACGCAAGCCACGCTGAATCAAGCTGTCCAGAAAGGCTCTCCAGTGCACCTCGGCTTCTGAGAGTGCCACCGACACGCCCAGCACCCGGCGGTGTCCGGTGCCAGTGATGCCAATGGCCACCAGCACCGCACAGTCCACCACCTGGTTGGCGTGACGAACCCGCTCATAACGGGCATCCAAAATCACATAGGGCGTCTCATCCAGGGGTCGGGTTCGCCAGGCTTGCAGTCCTTCATCAAGCAGTGCGGTACAGCGGCTGATTTGCGTCGATGAGATGCTGATTTCCGGCCCCACCAGCTTTTGCAGTACGGTGATGACTTTACGGGTGGAGACACCCTGCACATACATCTCCGCCAAAGCCAGATTCATGGCCTGTTCGGAGCGGCTGCCGCGCTCCAGTGCGCTGGGGTAAAAACCTCCCGAGCGCACTTGCGGGACCTCAAAGGTGACCTCGCCCAAGCGGGTTAGTACTGTTTTGGATTTGTAGCCGTTAGCGTAGTCCACGCGCTGGGCCGAACGCTCGTAAGGTGTGGCCTGCAGGTGCTGGGCGCGTTCAATGCGCGAGGCTTCGTTGACCAAGATTCGAAGCGCTTCGCCAGCGCCATCAAGGCCATTGGCAAGCAGGCATTCGTAGGCTTCGTGCAGCGGGTTGTCGGCATCGTCAAGTTGGGTTCTTTGGGCCATGGTGAACTCATTATTTCTGTGTCGCTCAGGCCTGGCCAAGCAATCGCCGGGGGGGGTGCCTCCGGCGGCCTGGCAGGGGCCTGAATCTAAAAATGGCCAAAACCGAATTCAGAAACAATTCTCAGCGAGTCTTGCTTCGTTGGTTCGGGAAATTACAGAACGAATGTTGCACTACCAAGAAAAGTCCCCGATGACAGCCAATACCGATATGCTCCGCGTGGAACTGAGCCAACCGCTATTGCGCAAAATAACAATAATGGTTGAAAGGCAAATGAGCGTAGCGTCCATGCCGGGGTGATTGCTGCTAACAGGGAAGAACGGCAAGCACACCAAACACAGCAAAGCCGGTAAAAAGAGCAACTTGATCACACGAGCTATCCAGCTATGCTCAACTGCATCGACCTGCAGTACCCACAGTGCGCCAACCGAGCCAATAAGCAAT
>DAOSLL010000625.1:0-2785 GCA_035368905.1 Rhodoferax sp. | reverse complement strand
AGTTATGGAAAACCCTAATATGCTGCAAAAAAGTACCAACATTCAAGTTGCCACCGCTGGCGAGGCCCTGATTGACCTGATTGCGGGTGTTGATGGCTGCTTGCAGCCCTGCCTGGGCGGCGCTGTCTATAACCTGACGCGGGCGCTGGCGCGCCAGGGTATTGAGACGCTCTACCTCAATCCCCTGTCAAAAGACCGTTTTGGCCGCCAGTTGGCCGCTGCCCTGACGCAAGACGGTGCGCAATTGGCGGTGCCAGACGCGGTGCAGCAGGTCACTTCGCTGGCGGTGGTCAATGTCGATGCCAGCGGTCACCCGGATTACGCCTTTTACCGCGAGGGGGTGGCAGACCGGGCCACCAACGCCGCCGAACTGACGCACGCCTGCAGCCAGTTGGAGAGCCTGTCGCTGGTATGCACCGGTGCGCTGGCGCTGTCGCCTGACGACGGCGAAACCTACCTGCCGTGGCTGGCGGCGCAACGCCAGGCTGGTCGCACGGTGGTGATCGATGCCAATTTGCGGCCCTCGGTGATGCCCAATCTGGACCTGTATCGCCGCCATGTATTGACGGCACTGCAATATGCCGATGTCATCAAGGCCAGTGACGAAGACCTTGATTGCCTGCGCTTGCCGGGCAGCAGCGCAGCGGCACAGGCACAGCATCTGCTGCAGTACAGCCGCGCCAGCGTGTTGGCACTGACCCGTGGCAGTGAGGGTGCGGCGCTATTGACCCGCCACGGGCAGTTGTTTCAGGCGCGCGAAACAATGCCGCTGGCGGTGGTGGACACGGTGGGCGCGGGCGACTGCTTTCTGGCCGGGCTGGTGGCATCGATGCTGCAGCACAAGCTGGCCACAGACTGGGGCTCGGCAACGGTGAAAGAAGAGGTCGCCAGGGTGCTGCTGAGCAGTGCCATTGCCAGTGCCAGCCTGTGCGTCATGCAGCGCGGCTGCGTGCCACCTACGCGCGCCGAGGTGCTGCAGCGGATGGGTTCGGTCGAGATGGCTTTTGTTGTCTAGCGGGTTCCCGGCGGTACAGGTGGCTGCAACTTTTTAGGAGCGCTCGGCGCTGCGGCGGGTGGCGCGCCGCCAGCCTCTCTGATGCTTTCAAAACAGTAGCTGTCAGCGCACTATTGACAAGGGCCAGAGGCCAATTTCATGCTAAAAATAAACTGGTGCGCAAGGCTTGCAAATCGGTCACCCGCAGGCCGCCATACTCCACCTGAATGGCATTGTGCGCGGCCAGCAAAGTCAGCGCCTCATTGACCCGCTGGCGTGACAGACCCACCAGATACGCCAGTTCCTGCTGGGTGATGCGCAACACCGTGCCAAGGCCGGGGTAGAGCACCGGGTTGAACAGTGCTGCCAGCGAGCGTGCCACGCGGATGTTCGGGTTGCTCATGCGGTCAATCTCGCGCGCCGCGATGAACTGGGCCAGCCGTTCGTTAAGCTGGTTCATGACAAAACGGTTAAAACCAATTGAATGGTCGAGCAGCCAGTGAAAGGTGTCCACATGCAGACCGGCCACCAGGCTTTTGCGCAGCGGCTGGATGTTGTAGCGGTAGGCTTCGCGTTTCAGGGCGGTGCCCTCGCCAAACCAGCCGCCCGGCGGTATACCGGTAAACGTCATGGTCTGGCCCTCGGCGTTGTCGGCGCTCATTTTCAGCAGGCCGTCAATCGCACCAAACCAGTAGGTCACCGGTCGGCCGGTGCGGCAGATGTAGTCGCCCGGTACTGCGTCGGCAATCTGCAGGTCTTCGGCGGCACGCTCGCGCTCAGCCGGCAGCAGCCGCTGCAACCACGGAATCACGTCCAGCTCAGCCGTGGTCAAGCGGCGACGGCGATGAAAAAGACTGGGTTCAGGGCTCATGATGGACTTCCGTGGTTGCCTTGGGCTTGAAAAAATACAGGGAAAACACCTACCGAGAAAGCTCTGAATTGTCGCCCAAACGACAACTTAGCGTCAAATCGAGTCCTATCATTGCGACCAGATCAGCAATTGCCAAACGGCTTTGGCTGGTGACCATGCGGACAGACAAGGTGCCCCGATGCAAACGACTTTTCCCAGACTGCTGTTGAACCATGCCGTCGGCCGCCCGGCTGACATTGCCATGCGCGAAAAAGAATATGGCATCTGGCAAGCCATCACCTGGCAGGAGATGGCGGCCATGGTTGAGCATCTGGCCTGCGGGCTGCACCAGGCTGGCTTGCGCCAGCATGATCACATGGTGGTGATCGGTGCCAACCGGCCGCGTCTGTACGCCACCATGCTGGCGGTGCAGGCGCTCGGTGCCGTGCCGATTCCGCTGTACCAGGACGCGGCCGCAATGGAATGTGTGTTTCCGCTCAACAATGCCGATGTCTGCTTTGCCTTTGCCGAAGACCAGGAGCAAGTGGACAAGCTGATGGAAATCCGCGAGCAATGCCCGCAACTCAAGCATGTTTACTTTGATGACCCGCGCGGCCTGCGCAATTACGACGAGCCGGGGCTGGCGGCGCTGGATGAACTGGTAGCGGCTGGCCGGGCATTTGCTGCCATTCACATCGATTTCTTCAAAAACGAGGTGGACAAGGTGCGGCCCGATGATGTCGCGGCGATGTTCTTTACCTCCGGCACCACCGGCAACCCCAAGGGCGTGGTGCATACCCATGATTCACTGTTGAACCGGGCCCGTGCCGGCGCTGACTTTGACCGCCTTACCCATGCCGAAGACGTGCTGGCTTACCTGCCACCGGCCTGGATTGGCCAGAACATCTTCAGCTACGCGCAGTGGCTGTCCTGTGGTTACG
>DAOSLL010000624.1:0-2786 GCA_035368905.1 Rhodoferax sp. | reverse complement strand
GACAAGTCTTGCGGCGCTGCGTGCAGTGTGGCTGGATCAAGTTCTGCTTGACCAGGCGGTGGCGGCTTCGGGTCGGCACGCACTGCCTCAAACGCCGCCAGCACCAGCAGCGGACGCAGGCGCTTGCCACCGTCAAGCACGGCATAGCGCATCGCGGCCATCAGCTCAGCGGGTGCATGGTGGTCCAGATCAGCCGATGCATCCACGCTGACCCAGGCGTTCAGGGCACGCTCAACGGCATCAAGCTGGCGCGCCATCCAGAGGTTCAAATCAAATGCGCTTTGCATGTTCCAAGATTCCTCGATTGACCGCTCGTTTTCATCTGTAAGTCCTTATGAGCATTCATTTTTTTAGCTTCGAAGGGGTTCACCCATTAGGTCACAGCGCCAGGCATCCAACTGAGGAATCCGGGATGATCTAGTCGGGTGTCCATGGTTTAAGCACGCCTTGATCGAGCACCTTGACCTGGCCTTCCACCGCTTCCAGGCGGTCACGGCAGAATTTCAGCAGTTCGGCACCGCGCTGGTACTGCGCCAGCAGTTGTTCCAACGGCAGCTCGCCCGACTCTAGCCTGGCCACCAGTAGTTCGAGTTCCTGCAGGGCGGCCTCATAGTTGGCAGGTGCCGCTGGACCGTGTTTGGAGGCTGTTGCCATAAAACGCAATACTCTCTGGTGCAAAAAGACTGATTTTAGGCTTTGCCACAGCCGCCCTGCCCGCTCTGGCTATGCTTGGCAAAGGTTGTCAAGGCAGTTTTTGCCATCTGCCATGCAAATCAGCCAGCATCGGTACCAGCCGGTACCAGATCACCCCGCACAAGGCATAAAGGCACGGCGGTGCCAGCCACTGCCCCTCACGAATCATGATCTGCGGTCTGACGATGGACCAGTGGGCCCAATGGATGCCATGAACCGACAGCCAGATCCAGAAGGCCGCCAGCGCTAGCCCGTGCCAGCGGCGCTGCCGAAGCACCGAAACCGACCACTGTGCTGTGGCCAGGGTGGTAACGGTCATCACCAGACTGATGCCCAGGCCCCAATCCGGAAAAATCGAGATACCAGGCACGGTATGGCAACAGGCCCAGTCCGACCGCAAAGCTGCCCATTTTGAGCCACAGCGGCAAGCTGTTGACCTGTTTCATGCAAGCGGCGACACACCGCGCCGCAACCATTTCAGCAATAGCCATGCGGCCGTGCCCAGCACCCCCATCAGCAGGCACAACTGATAAACACCGTCATGAGAAACCAGGCCAATGAGTGGATTGGCACTGGAAAATGGCATCAAAGGGTGGATGTCGTGATGCATCAAACAGTCCAGACCAATGTGGCTGAAGGTGCCGAAAAAAGCGCCTGCCGTGCTGGCACCCTTGCTTGCCGATGCTGGCTCAGTCAGCCAGTCAAGCTGGCAATGCCGGACCGCCAGATTCCACCTGCGAATCAGCCTGGAAGAAAGCCAGGGCGACACCCACGCGACCGCCAGCGCGATCAGAATGGCCCCGATGACGGTGTGCGAAGCGCCGTGCAAGGTCTCGGTGCCGCGCAGCATGCCAATGCCAGGTTCAATGTCGATCACAATTTGCGCCAGACCGAAGGAAATCACGCTGAAACGGGAACCGGCAGCAGGTTTGACCAGCATCGCTGCACCCAGATGGAAAGGAGTGAAGGGCATCGTGACTAAATCCTCGTTGCACCAGGTATGGTCGGGCCATGGTAGCAAAACCTTGGGAACGGCTGACCCCTCACCGCTGGCATCGACGGCAGTTCGGCGATGGTTCTTGACCGTAGGGCAAAATCCCCCCTTCAGCTTTTGCGGCCAGGAATTTTTGCAGACAGTTTTTTGCCCAATGCTTGGGCAGGCTAGATGCGCGATGACCCGAGTTGCGCCGCTTTTTGTTGGACATGTGGAAAAATCAGGGCTAAAGCAATTGTTTGAAATCAAGAAGTCATGCCGTTCCCAGATCAATGCAAGAGAAGGCTTGAAGCCGTTGGCTATCCCAAGGTGCGACCAGGGCAAGCAGCATGTCGCCTGGTTCTGAAGCAGGCATGGGTTTTGTCTATCCCACGTTACCTGCACTGGGGTCAGGTCATCTATGACTGATGTAAGTCTTCAAATGCAGTTGGTCAACGGCCAACTGCCAGTTCATGCATACTTTGACGAGGCGCTGTACCAGCGGGAAATGCAGACCCTGTTTCAAAGGGGACCTCGTTACATCGGTCACACCTTGAGTGTGCCCAATGTGGGTGACTATGCTGCCCTGCCCCAGGAAGGCGGCGGTCGCGCCCTGGTGCACACGGTCAACGGCATTGAACTGGTTTCCAACGTCTGCCGCCATCGCCAGGCCATCATGCTCAAAGGCCGCGGTTCACTCAACCAGGCCGGTACCGGGGGCAACATCGTCTGCCCGATCCACCGCTGGACCTACAGCAGCTCGGGTTCCCAGCCTGCCGGAACCTTGCTGGGTGCGCCGCATTTTCCCCATGGCCCTTGCCTGAACCTCAACAACTATCCGTTGCAGGAGTGGAATGGCCTGCTGTTTGAAGCACCATCACCCAATAGCCCGGAGGTCGGCGGGCGCGACGTGGCGACCGATCTGGCTGGCCTGACTGATCACGCGGCCCTCGACTTTTCCGGCTTTGTGCTCGACCGGGTAGAACTGCACGAATGCAACTACAACTGGAAGACCTTCATCGAGGTCTATCTGGAGGACTACCATGTCGGGCCATTTCATCCCGGTCTGGGGCACTTTGTCACTTGCGACGACCTGCGCTGGGAATTTGCCGACCACTAT
>DAOSLL010000623.1:0-2787 GCA_035368905.1 Rhodoferax sp. | reverse complement strand
CTAAAAAATCCCTCAAGCGCACCTTGATTGGCAAGGTGGTCAGCGACAAGCGTGCCAAGACAGTGACTGTGCTGATTGAGCGCCGCGTAAAACACGAGCTCTACGGCAAGATCGTTGCCAAATCCAGCAAGTACCACGCCCATGATGAAAAGGGCGAGTACAAGATGGGTGACATCATCGAAATCACCGAGAGCAAGCCCATCTCCAAAACCAAGAACTGGGTCGCGACCCGTTTGGTGGAAAAGGCAGCAGCAGTTTAAGTCTATTGACGACGACTTCTGCAAGTCTTGCAAGAACGGCCCACAATGTGGGCCGTTTTCATTGGTAGATTCAAACACGAGGAGCAGAGATGATTAAAGTAGGCGATTCCCTTCCGGCGGCCACATTGATGGAGTATTCCGAGGTGGACGGCGAGGGGTGCAGTATTGGACCCAATCCGGTAGATGTATCCAAAGCCGTTGCGGGAAAGACCATCGCCTTGTTTGCGCTTCCTGGTGCTTACACCCCCACGTGTTCGGCCAAACACGTACCTGGTTTCGTAGAGTCTGCAGATGCCTTCAAGGCAGCGGGCGTGGATGAGATCTGGTGCGTTAGTGTCAATGATGCTTTTGTGATGGGCGCATGGGCACGGGATCAAAAGACGGGCGGGAAGGTGCGCATGCTTGCCGATGGCAGCGCCGACTTTGCAAAAGCGACCGGTCTGACACTGGACCTGACTTCGCGCGGTATGGGTTTGCGGAGCAACCGCTATTCCATGCTTGTGAAGGACGGCAAAGTTGCCACCCTCAATATTGAGGGACCGGGCAAGTTCGAGGTCAGTGACGCTGGCACCTTGCTGGCCCAGGCCAAAGCCTAGTTGCAAGTTTCCCGCGTACTACAAATCTGCCTTGAGGTAATGTGCCCCAGCGATGGGGTTGTAGTAGTACGGCGGGATCTCGGAAAAGCCAAGCTCGGCGTAGAGTGCGCGCGCTGACTCCATTTCGTCCAGCGTATCCAGCAGGATGCAGTCATATCCTGCCATGCGTGCGGCGTCCAGGATGGCTTCGGCCAGACGCCGTCCCAAACCCAGGCCACGGAATACCGTGCGGACATACAGCCGTTTCATCTCGCAAGCATTTGGGTAGTCCACCGCATCGAGTGGTCGCATTGCACAGCAGCCAGCGTCTACGCCATCCACCGTGCATACCATAAGCGCCCCGCGGGGAGTCGCATAGTCGCCAGGCAGTTCTGCCAGTTCACGCGCAAAGTCCTGGAAGCAGAGGTCCACGCCTATGGAGCTGGCGTACTCCTCAAAGAGTTGTCGGACTCCGGACAGCGCCAGTGGCGACGACGCTGCGATAAGTTGAATGTTCACGGGTGAATAAGTCATTCAAGATCGGATTTCAGGACGCCCATCGTAGCAAAGCGGTTGCTGCCACACCACAAATCGCGCGCGTGTAGAGTGCGAGGAGGCGTGTGCCCACCGTGTCACGGAAGGCCAAAAAATGCAGAAGCAAGGTAGCAAACGCAGTGCCGCTGCAAAACAGGCGATCTCGACAGCATCAAGACCGCCGTACGTGCGGTGCGTGGAAACTGCAAGACCGTGCCACGACATTCCGCGTGTCATACAAAAGTACTTGGAGTCGTTGCCCTGCAGTAGCTTCAGGTGTCCCGCAAAAGTGACTCAATCAGGCGGTGCAACTCAGCGAAATCGGGCTCACCCACATATTGCTTGACAATCTCTCCGCGCTTGTTCACGAGGTAGGTAGTGGGGGTCAGACGCACATCGCCCCACGCCTTGGCAACAGCGCCGGTGTTATCGATGGCGACTTCAAAAGGAATCTTGCGCGACTGGACAAAATGGACCACGTAATTCGGCTGGTCGTAGGCCATGGCGACACCAATGGTGCCGTAGCCCTGGCTCTTGTACTTCTCGAACGTCGAAACCAGTTTGGGCATCTCGGCGACACAGGTCACACAACTGGTGGCCCAAAAATTGACCAGCGTCACCTTGCCTTTCAGATCCGCGGTCGTTTTGCGCGTGCCGTCCAGTAGGACGAAGGTGGAGGCCGGCGCTGGCGTGCTGGCGCCCCACAGATAATTGCCGGCAAACAGCGCAACAACCGCTACGATGGTGGCAATTGCCAGGTTGCGTTTCAAATGAGAAGAGGTGTTCATGGATCGACGTCAGTTTAATTCGGTTTCGGTATCTGCGCTGGCCCTGCTGGCCACGGCAACATTGCAACAAGCCCATGCACTCACGTTGGGTGACATTTCCAATGCCGATGCCTCCAGGGGGCTCAAGACGGCCCTGGAAAAAGGGGCGCAGTCTGCGATCAGTTTGCTTGGTGCCAAAGATGGATTCCTGGGAAATGAAAAAGTTCGCATCCCGTTGCCGGGCTACCTGGAAGACGCTGCGAAATGGCTGCGCACATTCGGGCAGGGTGCGCAGGTCGATGAGTTGGTCACTTCCATGAACCGGGGGGCGGAAGCGGCGGTGCCCATGGCTAAGGATTTGCTCGTCAAGGCGGTGGAGACCATGAGCGTGACCGATGCCAAGTCCATTCTGACGGGGGGCGAGACGGCGGTGACCGAGTTCTTCGCGACCAAGACGCGCCCCACGCTGGCCACCAAATTCCTGCCCGCCGTAACCAAGGCGACCGAGAAAGTCGGATTGGCCGGCAAGTACAACCAGGTGGCTGGCAAGGCATCCGAACTGGGACTGGTCAAGAAAGAAGACGCCAATATCCAGCAATATGTCACTGGCAAGACGCTCGACGGCCTGTTCTTCATGATCTCCGAGGAAGA
>DAOSLL010000622.1:0-2788 GCA_035368905.1 Rhodoferax sp. | reverse complement strand
CTTGCGCTGACAGCTATTAATAAAATAGCGATCAGCGATCAGGAAGTGGCTTGATCGGCAAGCCGACAGGGCCTGATCAGGTCAATGCAAGGGGGTTGGCAAAGCCGCCAAAATATGCATCAAATCAGCCTCTAGCCCACGTCGGACGTGCGCTGTCAGCTATCAATTTGATTGTTTAGAGGGGGCTTGGGGGTCCGCGCGAGGGCGGCGGTGCGGCGCTTGCCACTGCAATAGGCGTGGCAGCAATGCCTTGCAACACCAGGCCTGGCGCTGGCACCGGCGCAATCACCAGGCGGACAAAGCCCGGTGGTGCGCCGCCCACCACGCACAGCGGGCACTGCGCCTGTGCGCTGATCGTGCTGCTGACCGAGCCATCGGCATTGAATTTGAGCTTGACCATGCCCGCAGAGGTACAAATGACCAGCTCTTCTTGCGGGTTCACCATCGGCGAGGCGACTGCCACACCGAGCGTCAAGGCAAACCACAGCAGGGCCAATCTGGCCAGCCAGGGTGTGTTGCGCAGGGTGTGCAAAAAGTCCATGGGGCGCGATTATGGCATTGACTTGGCGCAACAGAGATCAACAGATCAACCTTGAGCCAGCGCAGGCGGGTGGTCGGCCTGCTATCCTGTCAACCATGAACAGCTTGTTTCACCTGGCCTTCAATGTCACCGACCTGGACCAGACGCGCCAGTTTTATGGCGGCGTGCTGGGCTGCCGCGAGGGGCGCAGCACCGCGACCTGGGTCGATTTCGATTTTTTTGGGCATCAGCTCTCGATGCACCTGGGCGATCTTTTCAAGACCGCTGCCACCGGCCAGGTCGGTGAGCACCTGGTGCCCATGCCGCACTTCGGGGTGATTCTGAAATTGCCCGACTGGCTGGCGCTGGCCGAGCGGCTGACTGGTGCCAACATCGATTTCATCTTGGCGCCACAACAGCGTTTTGCCGGCCAGCCAGGCGAGCAGTGGACCATGTTCTTCCGCGACCCCTTTGGCAACCCGATTGAGATCAAGGGTTTTGCGTCGCTTGAGACGGTGTACACGACATGAATTACACCTTTGTCTCGGCGACGATTCTGCTGATCCTGATCACCGACCCGATTGGCAATATTCCGATTTTTGCCAATGCCCTGAAGCCTGTGGCCCCACAGCGGCGTGCCCGTGTCATCCTGCGCGAGGTGTCGATTGCCTTTGTGTTGCTGCTGACCTTCATGTTCATTGGCGAGGGTTTTTTGCGCGTCATGAATTTGAGCGAGCTGTCTTTGCAAATCGGTGGCGGCGTGATTTTGTTCTTGATTGCGTTGCGCATGATTTTTCCGCCGCTCAAGATGGAAAGCGTCGAGCCGCAAGGCGAGCCGCTGATTGTCCCGCTGGCCATTCCCGCGATTGCCGGGCCATCTGCCCTGGCCACAGTGCTGTTGCTGGTATCACAGGCGCCGGAAAAGCGGCTGGAATGGATTGCCGCGCTGTGCGTCACGATGACCGTCAGCGCAGTGGTGCTGGTGTTGGCCGAGCGCATTCAGCGCATCGCCGGTGACCGCTTTGTGGTGGCGCTGGAGCGGCTGATGGGCCTGGTACTGGTGGCCGTGTCGATCGAGATGCTGTTGCGCGGCATCAAGACGTTTATCCGGCAAATTGCCGGGGCCTGATCGGTGCGCCCGCGCCGGGCGCGATTGGCCGGGTTTGCGGCACTGGTCCTGGTGAACTCATGGTGCGGTACAGCCAAATTGGCGGCGTGACCGATTGCTGGCGCGGCCACGGCACCAACATGGCAGTGAAGTAGCCGGTAAAAGCTGATCTTTTCAAGCTAATGTTTTCAGGCACGGGCCAAATAATCACCGTCATTCAAGGTGTCTTGTGCACTTTTGCCCTGGAAGCTTTTCATGCCTGCCGCCACTACCGTCACTGCCATTCCTGTCAACCCCACTTTGGGTCAACGCCTGGCCAGTCTGGACCGAGCCCAGCGGATTCGCCTGGGCGTTGGCATTGTGCTGTTTTTGGCCATCGGCATCGTCGGTCTGGTAATGGGACGCCAGGCCGAGTGGCGTGTGCTGTATGCCAATCTGGCTGACAAGGACGGTGGTGCCATCGTCGCCCAACTGACGCAAATGAATGTGCCTTACCAGCATGCCGCAGGCGGCGGCGCAATCCTGGTGCCTGCCAATATGGTCTATGACACCCGGCTCAAGCTGGCATCCCTGGGCTTGCCCAAGGGCGCGGTGACCGGGTTCGAGTTGATGGACACCGCCAACCGCTTTGGCATGACCCAGTTTCAGGAGCGCCTGACCTTTCAGCGCGGGCTTGAAGGTGAATTGATTCGCTCGATTCAGGCCTTGTCATCGGTGCACAGTGCCCGTGTGCATCTGGCCTTGCCAAATCAGAACGGGTTTTTTCGGGATCAGCAAAAGCCATCAGCTTCAGTGCTGTTGAGTTTGAATGCCGGGCGTACGCTTGATCGCGGGCAACTTGCAGGCATCATTCATCTGGTGTCCTCAAGCGTGCCGGAGATGGACCCTAAGGCGGTTAGCGTGCTTGATGACTCCGGCAAGCTGCTGTCCACGCCGCCAGAAGGAGAAAATGGCGCGGGTGGTGATGCGCAGCAACTGCAGCACGTGCAGCAGATCGAGCAGCTCTACAGCAGCCGTATTCTGGACATTCTGGAGCCTGTAGTGGGGCGACAGAATGTGCGTGCCCAGGTGACGGCCGAGCTCGATTTTTCGCAAACCGAGTCCACTTCCGAGCTGTTCAAGCCCAATCAGGCGCCGGATGCAACGGCCATTCGCAGCCA
>DAOSLL010000621.1:0-2797 GCA_035368905.1 Rhodoferax sp. | reverse complement strand
TGCATGAAATACTCGTATCGCCCTTGCAATAGCAGCCGCACCCGCACACCACGCTGCGCAGCATGGACCAGGCTTTTGCGGATCTTGCGGCCGGGCAGGAAGTACGCATTGGCCAGAATGATGTCGTGGCGTGCCTCGCCCAGCGCCTGGCGGTAGGCTCGCTCTATATGGGTGCGATAGCGCAAGTTGTCGCGCAACACCAGTGCTGCCATGGCGCTACCCGGATCGACTTGGCCCACTTCGGCGCTGCGTTTTTCTTGTACCGCCTGCTGCAGGGCATGCCAGGCACCTTTCCAGTCCACCTGATTAACACTTTGCACAGCCTGCAAACGCCACCAGAACTGGACCATGGCCAAATGGGCCTGCTGCACCAGCGGGCCGTAAACCTGCACCGCGAAATCAAACCGGGGTGCATCGAGTTGGCCATGGTTCGGGTCAAACCAGTCGTCCAGCACGTTGATGCCGCCACAAAATGCCACCTGCCCGTCAACCACGCACAGTTTGCGGTGCAAGCGCCGCCAGCGGCTGGGCAACAGCAGACCGAGGCGTCCCAACGGGGAGTAAATACGCCACTGCACCCCGGCATCGTCAAACCGCTGCGGCCATGGGGATGGCAAGGCCGGCGTGCCAACACCATCCATTACCACGCAAACCGTGACGCCCCGGTGTGCGGCACGCACCAGCGCCTGCGCAATCTGCTCACCGGTGGCCTGCGTCCGAAAAATATAGGTTTCCAGCCGGACTTCATGCAAGCTGGCATCCATTGCAGCTACCAGAGCTTCAAAAAACTCCTTTGAGCCTTTCAATAAATGCAACTGGTGGCCTGCCTTGAGTTCTGCCATGCTGGTTGCCTCAGGACGGCAATTCGAATTCGGCAATCAGCGGCAAATGGTCTGACATGCGCCACCAGACCCGTCCACGCGGTACCGACAGGCTAACTGGTCGCAGACCACGGGCAAACACGTGATCGAGTTGCGCCAGCGGCAGGCGCGAGGGGAAGGTCGGCTGAGCCATGCCGCCCATGGCGAACAAACCAGCACCCGCAAATGCCTCTTGTACCCGGTTGCTCCAGTCGTTGAAATCACCCGCCACCAGTAACGGCGCGTCCAGCGGAATCTCACGCGTCACAAAGCGCTTGAGTTGCGCCACTTGTCGAATCCGGCTGGCCTTGATCAAGCCCAGATGCACCACCAGAACATGCACGCAACGGCCATGCAGCATCAGCTCCACATGCAATAAACCGCGTTGTTCCAGCGGGTGATCGGACATGTCTTCATGCTGATGCCCCACAATCGGCCAGCGCGACAGCAGCGCATTGCCGTGCTCGCCATGGCGTGTTACGGCATTGGTGCGATAGACCGCCTCATAACCCAGCGGTGCCAGATAGTCAGCCTGGCATTGGGCTGGCCAGTGGTCAAAGTGCTTTGCCTCACGCAAATTGCTTTGTCGCACCTCCTGCAGGCAAACCACATCGGCATCAAGCGCTTCCACTGCCAGCGCCAGATTGTGAATCTCCAGTCGGCGCGTCGGCCCGAGGCCCTGAACGCCCTTGTGAATGTTGTAGGTAGCCACCCGGATGGTGCTCATGGCGGCGCCGTCATCCCGGCAAACCGGGGCAGCATCAAACAGGCCTCGGCGTTGGACGGTGAAAAGCAGACATCAGCCGCCTGTTGATAGGGCAACCACTGAAAAGCTGTGTGTTCACGCGGACTCAGACGCACCCCGATGCCGGTGGGCACTAGCAAGCCAAAAAGATGTTCGGTGTTGAGCAATACGCCGCTGGCATAGCGATGTTGCCAGCGTGGGTAAATTGGGTAAATGTTTTCCAGATGCCAATCCTGCAGATTGGCCGCCAGGCTTGAGCCAGTTGTGCAGTCAATGCCGGTTTCCTCAAACACCTCGCGTCTGGCCGTGTCTTCATACGACTCGTCTGGGGTATCTTTGCTGCCGGCCACCGACTGCCAGAAATCATCCGCATCGGCGCGCTGAATCAGCAATACGTCGAGCGTCGGGGTGTAGATCACCACCAGCACCGACTGCGGGATCTTGAAGGCAGCAAGCGCGTCAGACACCGCAGACCACTGAAACAATGGCAGCAGCGATGTCGCTGGCGTGGCGCTGCAAGTTCATCGCCGGGTACCTGACCGAGCTGGTCACCACCGGCGCTGACAGATGGGGCTGCAAGCTCAAGGATTCGCCGTCGACGCTTAGCACCGGCGACAAATCGACCGGCAATTTTGGTAGCCGCGCACCGACACGCGACAGCGGCACCATCAGGCGGGTGCTCAGGCAGTCAATCAAATTGCTTTGCACATCGACCACATAAGGCATGAATGGGCGCGATTCAATCTGTGGATTGGGATACACATCGTGCTGCGCCATCACGCATCTTCTGGTCAGGCCGCTGAACCGCCGCACCAAAGCCCATACGCATCGCGATGGACATTTTGGGCAGCAATCCAGTTCTTGTGTTGTTCCTGAAATTCGCGCTTGCGCTGCTCAAAACTGACCGGTGCCTGGGCCGCCTTGAGCGTCTGGAAGGTGTCAAACGAGAGGATCACACTGTCGAGTTGGCCATCTTTTTCGATAAAAACTGGCTCGCCATTGGCTTTGGCGGAAAAAAACCCCGAGCGGTTTTTGGCTTGGGTGGCGGTAACTTGCATCAGATGTCTCGTGGCTGTGCTGGCTATTTTAGCCATTGAAGTTGATGACATCCCCAAACATTGAGGGCGCTCAAGTGAGCGCCCCTCCGGTTTGCATCAAGTCAGAATCTGCAAACTTACCCGGCTTTCACCAA
>DAOSLL010000620.1:0-2802 GCA_035368905.1 Rhodoferax sp. | reverse complement strand
GGCTTTTTCCCAGCGGAGTTGCTCAAAACGTAGCCACTGGCGGTGATCGCAGTGTGGACAGGGAACAAAGTAGCGCCGCTGGTCACTTGCCTCGTATTCGCGCTCAATGGCCGAAATACCCGCGATGGTCGGAGTCGACACGATAAATATCTTGCGCCGTGTGAAGGTGCGCGTGCGTGCTTCGGCCAGCGAAATCGCATCACCTTCGCCTTCAACGTCCAGCGGGTAACCGTCGACCTCGTCCAGGAACAAATAGCGCACCGGCATCGAGCGCAAGCCCACCGCGCTGTTGGCACCGGTCATCACCAGTACGCCGCCCCTGAACTCTTTGGCCAGGATGGTGTTGCCGGAGTCGCGCGACCGGGCTGGTGATATCAATTCACGCAATGCAGCGGACTCCTCAATCAGAGGGTCGATCCGCTGCTTGGAATTTCGCTTGGCCATGTCCACCGTCGGCCAGACCGCCATCATGGGCCCGGGCGCATGGTGGATCACGTAGCCAATCCAGTTACTGCCCATCTCGGTGGCACCGAGCTGCGCCGCCTTCATGAACACCACCCGCTCCACCGGCGAATTGGGTGACAGGCAGTCCATGATTTCCTTGAGGTACGGCGTGCGGCTGGTGCGCCAGCGCCCTGGCTCGGCCGATGCCTTGCTGGAGAGCATGCGGTGCTGGTCTGACCACTCGGACACCGACAGCAGAGGGTCTGGGGTAAGGCCGTCGCGCCACGCACGCTCAATCTCTGTTGCGCCGTCGTAATGATCGGTATCGATTTGAGTGCTCATCAGTCAACGCTTGCCTGTAAATTGCCCAGTTCTTGTAGGTGCTCGCGCACCGCGTTCTCCAGCGCCACGTGCATGGTGTGCGCATCCAATTCCAATTTGGCGGCCATCTGGGCAGAAACCCGCGCAGGCCAGTTCAACCACGCATCACGTTCACTGCGCGCCAGCTTGAACACATGGGCAATGGCCTGCGGCCGATCAATGAGTTCGCCCTTAAGCCTGGCCAGTCGCACTTTGTTGGTCTGCGCCTTAACCACCTCGTTGACGGTTCGGGCTTGTAAGAGCGAGGTGCCACCGCCGCCAGAGCCAGTGTTAGTTGCAGCGCCTGCACCACTTCGTTCACCGTCGCCATCGACCTCCGGCACCTTGACCTTGACGGTCGGTCGTTGTGTTCCCGTCTTGGGCGAACTGGTGTTGCGCTCCCACTGGGCATCCGCCTGATCGGGATCAATCGTGCCGTCAGCCAGTGCATTAATGCGCCCGCTACGGATGGCCTTGTGTACGGCGGTGTCGGTGACCCCGCGATGACGGGCGTAGGCGCGAATCGATAGTCCCATGGGTGGTGCGTGTGTTCTTCATTGCAAGGTCTGCCGGGCCTCGGATGCGGGCATAAAAAAGATGCAAATTTGCATGATTGTTTTCAATCAACTTCCAGCAAATTTGCCCGGAAATTGGGGTGTGGCATTGAAGCAAAAGGTGATTCAAAAGATTTAAAAAAATGATGCGAATTGACTTGGCTTCACAAGCAAACAGCGTCTTCATAGAGGTGTTGCAGCAAACCTGCTCAACGCGACGAAACCCAACCAAAAGGACGCACATCATGAATAACACAGCAGCCCCATCCACCACGCAAGTGGCCGAGCAACTTCGAGACATACAGCTTGAATTGATCGACTTACTTGACCGCGCCAAAGAACTTCTTCGCACCGCCCCAAGCATCACCCGCGAACGCGCAGAGAGCTACTGGCTGGCACACGCCCGCATGGCCATCACCAAAAACCACAGTTACTTGGGTGGCTCCATGGTTGACATGGACGACACCATCGCAGAGATGGAAGGCGCAGATGGCGAGGACGACGAGTCCTGATCAAAACGCAGCGCCGCCAACAAAACTGGCGGCGCGCAGGCCTTCATGCAGGCATTCAAAGCAGCGTCAGATTAAAGCGACTGTCTCAAAAAAATGAATCAAAAAATGTTCGAAATTGACTTGGCTTCTCAAGCACACAGCGTCTTACTACAAGCATCGCAACCAACCAAACGGAGATTGAAATGAAAAGCACCATCGACCATATTTTTGCCCTGATTGCTGAGAAGCACCTCTTTATCGAGACCCTGGAAACACGCAACTCAGACAGCCTTGACTTCCATGACGTGTCAGTCTGGGGTGTGCGCAGCGCCTTGGAAGCAGCCTTTAAAGCCGGGGTTGAGTTGGGTGCATCCATGCCAAAACCGACTGAGTCGGAGATTGGCAACACATAAACAAACCACGACAAGCCAAGCAGAAAAAGCTTGGCTTGTCTTGCAAACAGCGCGTTCATCACATCGTCTTAACAACCACCAAAAAGGAGCCCTAAATGAGCACCATCACACTGACCACCACCCAGCACGCGATGTTGGACCACGCCATCCATCACACCGATGGCCGCGTTGACTGGTTTCCAGAAAACATCAAAGGCGGCGCACGCCAGAAGGTTTTGCAAGGACTTTTCAATCGCGCCTTGATCACCCCACATGGGTCAGACTGGCTGGTCGCCGCCGAGGGCTACGACGCGCTGGGGTGCGCCAGACCCAATGCTTGCAGCATCGCACCAGACCCAGAACTTGACGCAGCCGTGGCGCAGGCTGAGGCAACGTGGGCGCAAGGTGTGGATACCAACGAGTCAGCGTCAGCAGCTCAAGCCGAATCAGGCGAAGTCGCAATCGAAACCGAAACACAAGTCGACCAGCACGACAACGTCACAGGCTGCGACGAACGCCTGGCTGGCACTGATGCACCAGCAACTGAAATCGACGCGACAC
>DAOSLL010000619.1:0-2808 GCA_035368905.1 Rhodoferax sp. | reverse complement strand
TTTTAGCGGCTCACAATTCTTAAAGCCCCCGGCTTTGCCGGGGGATGGTTACTATGGCACTCATTCCTTTTCCAAATCGTCGATGTCCTCTTTATCTCGCCTTGCCTTGCGTTTGCCATGTCTGCGCCAAGGCACCTGGACACGAATGATCTGGAAATGCAATCAAACGGTAGTTCAATTTGAGTACCACTTTGTGCGCAGCCGGTAACGGTACCTGCTGTCAGCGCCCGCGCATGAACAGCGCATCGAGCTCTCGCACGCTGATTTGCCGCCAGGTCGGGCGGCCGTGGTTGCACTGGTCGCTACGCTCGGTGGTCTCCATCTGGCGCAGCAGGGCGTTCATCTCTTCCAGCGTCAGACGGCGGTTGGCGCGCACGGCACCGTGGCAGGCCATGGTGGACAGCAACTCATGGTGGGCACGGGCAATCACGCTGCTGGCATCGTGCCCGCTGAGTTCGGCCAGCACACCGCGCGCCAGTTCAACCGCATCGCCATGTGTCAGCGCGACCGGCACGGCCCGTACCGCCAGCGTTCTGGCGGAAAAGGGTGTGATTTCCAGCCCCAGCGCGTGCAGCGTGTCAGCGTGTGCCTCGGCGGTGGCGATTTCAACCGGGGTGGCGGCAAAGGTGGCGGCAATCAGCAGTGGCTGGCTGGGCAGCGCCCGGTGTTCAATGGCCGGTGAAGCTGTCGGTCGGGCAGCCTCGGGTACGCCAGCGCGGGCTGACCCGGTGCCCGGCTGCGCGACTGCATGCGACTGCGCCTTGAGCCGCTCGTAAACAATGCGTTCGTGGGCCGCGTGCATGTCGACAATCACCAGACCCTGAGCGTTTTCGGCCAGGATGTAGATGCCCTGCAATTGCGCCAGCGCCCGGCCCAGTGGCCAGGCACTGGCGTTGTCAGCGTCGCCTTGGGTCGCTCTGGCTGGTGTTGGCTCGCTGTGTGGCTCGCCCTGCGGTTGGGTGGCAGACGGCTGTAGCCAGGCATTGTCAGGCTGGGCCTGGGCGAAACCAGCCGGGTGGGTGCTCTGGCCGCCTTGCCGCTGCGGCTGCCCCCACAGTGCCGCCAGATCACTGACCTGGTGGCCAGTTGGCCCCTGCTTTGCAGCGAAATTGATAGCTGATTGCGCAGTGTAGCTATGGGCTGGCGGCCAATTCGCGCCATGATTGGCAGTGCTTGCCACGGCTTCGCTCAGGTTCAGCGCAACCGCCGCCGTGGTGCCCGCCCGTGACACCGCCAGCGCACTTTCGATGGCGTGGCGCACCGCCTGATGGACCTCGCGGCTGTCGCGAAAACGCACCTCGATCTTGGTCGGGTGCACATTCACATCGACCCGGGTCGGGTCAAGTTCGATGTACAGCACATACACCGGCTGGCGCTGGCCGTGTAGCACGTCTTCGTAGGCGCTGCGGGCGGCATGGCTGATGACCTTGTCGCGCACAAAGCGGCCGTTGACATAACAAAACTGCAAGTCGCCTCGGGCCCGCGCAATATCCGGAATGCCGGCACGGCCCCAAACCTTGATCAGGCCAGCGTGTCCGGGCTGGCCCGGCCGGGTGCTGCTGGCATGGTCCACCCACACCGACTGCTCGACAAACGTGCTGCCCAATACATCGGCCAGACGCTGCTCCAGGGCCGGCAGGCTGGCGAGCTCGCCGCAGCGCCGCCATTGTTCGGCCAGTTTGCCCTCATGCCAGACGGCAAAGCCGATGTCAGGGCGGGCCAGAGCGTGGCGGCGCACCGCATCGACGCAGTGCGCCAGCTCGGTGGCATCGGTTTTCAGGAACTTGCGGCGCGCCGGGGTTGAAAAAAACAGTTCCTTGACCTCCACCGTGGTGCCGTCGGCGCGGGCCACCGGTTTGAGTTCACCGCTATGGCCTTCCAGAAGATAGGCATGATTTTGGCCTGTAGCCCTTGACAGTATTGTGCAGTCAGCTATCGAATTAATTGCAGCCAGGGCTTCCCCCCGAAAACCCATGGTGCCAACCGATTCCAGCTCCAGCAGGCTGCCAATTTTGCTGGTGGCATGGCGCTTGAGGGCAATCGGCAACTCGTCGGGCAGGATGCCGGTGCCATCGTCTTCCACGCTGATCAGCCGCACCCCGCCAGCCAGCAGACGCACGGTGATTTGCCCCGCACCGGCATCGACCGCGTTGTCAAGCAGTTCGCGCACCACCGAGGCCGGGCGCTCCACCACTTCGCCCGCTGCGATCTGGCTGATCAGTTCGTCTGGCAACTCGCGGATCGGGCGGCGGGGCAGGGGCTGTGGAAGGGCTGGGTTCATCCTGGATTGCTCGGCTGAATAGCTATGGGCAGTAGCATGAATTGTGTCAGGACTGGCAGCGGTTGCCGCAGTTTCGCCCAGATTCAGCGCAACCGCTGCCGGGCCACCGCATCGAGGCAACGCCAGCATGGCTGTACGCTGCACGTCGAAGCAAGCTTGGTGTCGGCCAGTGGCGCAAACTTGCGCACGATGGCATCGGTCAACAGTTTCAAATGCCTGAAGTTTTGCGCATCGACCCCATGAATGGCAATGCGGCTGCCAATTTTGCAGCCGCCGGTCTGGCAGCAGCAGATAGTCCAAACGCAGGGAGCGGGTGTCGGTCTGGATAGCCGGGCTTTGAAAGTCGCTCGCCTGCAACTCGGCAAGTCACCGTTGGTCTGGCCAGATGGGTTATGACATTCGAGGTGGCTGCTCGCGATGTAGACGACTTTCCGCCACTCAGACAATTGCATGAATCGGCTAAAAAGTGCATTGCCTTGCGTGCTTGAACCTGTGCAACTGAACTTTCGTCAAAACAGTTGCCGCTC
>DAOSLL010000618.1:0-2809 GCA_035368905.1 Rhodoferax sp. | reverse complement strand
CAATTTTCCCAGTGGGATTCAAAAATATGCGCTCGCTTTACTTTTTGCAGTGGGAGCGGAATCCATTTCATTTTTTGCCCCTGACACACGCATTTTTCAAGGTGCGGGGATGGTGCTATCGGTAGTGGCAATTGCGCTGGCAGGCTTCTCCACCTATGTCAAAGGCTTGGCAGCCCTGCGAAATTTCAGACTCAATATCAACGCATTAATGACCGTCGCGGTTACAGGGGCATTTCTGATTGGTCAGTGGCCTGAGGCGGCAATGGTCATGGCGCTGTATGCCATCGCTGAATTGATTGAAGCGCGTGCAGTGGACCGGGCCAGAGGGGCCATCAAGAGCCTGCTGGATCTGACCCCTGAAACCGCTGAGATTCGTCAGCTTGACGGATCTTGGCAAACTTTCCCTGTCAATAATGTCGTACTGGATGCCGTTGTACGCGTCAAACCGGGTGCGCGTATTCCTGTGGACGGAGTTATTGCCATTGGCAGCACTGCCGTAGACCAAGCGTCGGTGACCGGTGAGAGCATTCCGGTAGACAAGGTTCCAGGTGATGCCGTATTTGCCGGGACGATCAACGCCACAGCCACCATTGAAGTGCGCGTAACCGCCTTGCCAAGTAACTCAGTGCTTTCTCGCATCATCCATGCAGTTGAACAAGCGCAGGGTTCCCGTGCACCCACTCAGCAGTTTGTTGACAAGTTTGCCGCCATCTACACACCCGCTGTGTTCGTCCTGGCTCTGGGAGTCGCATTGCTCACGCCATGGCTCATCGATTGGACTTGGGTTCAAGCCATCTACAAAGCGTTGGTTCTGCTGGTGATTGCGTGTCCTTGCGCTTTGGTGATTTCTACGCCAGTCACAGTGGTCAGTGGCCTGGCTGCGGCGGCAAGGCGTGGCATTCTAATTAAGGGTGGTGTTCACCTGGAAGGTGCCCGAAAGATCAAAGTAGTTGCTCTGGACAAGACGGGAACAATCACCGAGGGCAAGCCTGTTTTGGTGGATACCGAATTTGTTAAATCAGCAATACCTGAGTGGCAAGTTTTGCGCTGGGCCGCCGACCTTTCTGCTCACTCTGATCACCCGGTGTCTAAAGCCATCGCGAAAAGCCTCGATCCTGAAAATAGTGTTCTCCAGGACTTCAAGGTAGTCGCTGGAAGAGGCGTAGAAGCCAACGTTGATGGACAGCCGCTGATACTCGGCAATCACCGCTTGATTGAAGAGCGGAAATTATGTAACAGCAGTATCGAAGCGCGATTGGCGGAGCATGAAGCGCTGGGTCGCACCGTCACCATGCTGGCATCGCAAACCCAGGTGTTGGCCATCTTTGCAGTAGCCGACACCATTAAAGAAACTTCGCGAGAGGCACTGGCCCAATTGCACGCCCTGGGTGTCACCACCGTCATGTTGACGGGTGACAACGAAGCCACCGCAAAGGCTATTGCCAAGCAGGCTGGCATTGATGATGCACGTGGGAATTTGCTCCCAGAAGACAAGCTGACTGCAATCGAAGAATTTCAAAAACGCTACGGTATGACTGCAATGACCGGCGACGGCATCAACGATGCGCCTGCATTGGCGCGTTCCGATATTGGATTTGCCATGGGTGTTGCAGGCACGGATACCGCCATGGAAGCCGCCGATGTGGTCATCATGAACGATGACTTGCGGCGTATCCCCGAGACCATCTTGCTATCACGCAAAACGCAAGCCATCCTTTGGCAGAACATTTCTTTGGCGCTGGGCATCAAGGCTGTATTTCTGGTGCTGGCATTGTTCAATGGTGCATCCATGTGGATGGCGGTGTTTGCGGATATGGGGGCGAGTCTATTGGTTGTTGGGAACGGTCTGCGTTTACTGAGGAAGTAACCCCCAAGGCGGCAGGATTTATTATTGAATGAAAGCGTGAAATCATGAGCATTTTTGACAATCTATTTGGACGTCACGGCGGTGGCCATGGCGGTGGTCACGGTGGTGGCCATGGCGATCATCATGGTGGTCATTATCAAGGCCCTCCCGGTGGAAGTTACGGGCCATCAAGTCCACCTATGCCGGCCATTCCAGCTGGTGCAAGTTGCCCTAGCTGCAATGCTTTGAACCCGAACGCGGCAAGATTCTGCTTTCAATGCGGGGGCTCAATGCAACCGGCGCGGTGCACTCAATGTGGGACTACCCTGGCTGTGGGAGCCAAATTCTGTAGTCAGTGCGGTAAACAAGCTGTTTAAAACACAGATTCACTGACCAAGACAACACTTTCAAAAAGGAACTGAAATGCAGTCGTTACCCAAATTTTTCGCAAAACTGCTCGTCGTGGCATCAATGATGTTTGCAGTTTTCGCCGTGGCGCAGTCCGGGCCGAGTATGAGCGAAATTTATGCGAAGGCACAGGCAGGAAAACTGGATGAAGCGCAAGTAATGGTGCAGCAAGTGTTGATCTCGCATCCCAACAGCGCCAAAGCATTCTTTGTTCAAGCGGAGTTGTACTCACGTCAAGGCAAGCTAGACCTCGCTCGGGAGTCACTATCTACCGCTGAAAAATACGCGTCAGGCCTTCCGTTTGTAAAACCTGAGGCGTTACAGACACTGCGCACTCAACTCGCGTCCAAACCAGGGCTGAAATCTACGTCTGGTTTGTCCTCAAACTTTACGTCGCAACAAACACAGACCTCTACATCTTGGCTGGTCCCTCTGCTTCTCACCGGCGGTGTGATTGCCGCTGCTTTTTTCTTTTTTCGCAGACGCAAAGTGGAATCGTGCGCTCAACAATCTGCATACGTCCAACAAAATGGATTAAACGGACCGCAGATGTTC
>DAOSLL010000617.1:0-2809 GCA_035368905.1 Rhodoferax sp. | reverse complement strand
GACTTTGAATGTTTGAATTCTTCGCATGGTATGCAAAGACTTGACTTGTTAGAGATTAATGGCGCAATCCTGCGGCCGTCGGGCGCGCTTTGCGAGTCTTGTCGGGCGGTTGCGGCAGCAGTTGCGCCACGGTCAGCCCATCGTCGCCGAAATAGCGGCCCGCTACCGCCTTGACCTGGGCCGCGGTGACGGCGCGCAGCTTCACGATCAGTTGCTCGCCTGCGTCCGGCAGCAAGCCCTGCACCCACTGGCTGCCGAGTTCACGCGCCTGATTGAACAACGAGTCGAGCTTATAGACCTCGCTGGCGACCCACTGGGTTTTGACACGCGCCAGTTCTGCCTCAGTGACACCGTCCTGCGCAATGCGCTGCACCTGCGCCCGCAAACCCTGCTCGACCTGGTCGCTGGTCTTGCCTGGGGCCGGCACCCCGCTGAGCATGAACAACTGCGGCCCGCGACCCCACAGGCCGTTGTGGGCACCCACGCTGTCGGCCACCCGCTCTGGTCCCTGCGTCAGGCTGCGCTCCAGCCGGGCTCCGCTGTAGCCGTCAAGCACCGCCGCCAGCACCGTCAGCGCGAGCGCATCGGCATCGTCCGCTGCGCCTTCTTGCCATTGCAGCGCCGGCACCTTGAAGGCCAGTGTCACATTGGCCTGCTCGGCCGGGGCCTTGAAGGCGATACGTTTGAGGCCAACCTGCTTAGGCTCGGCGCGCGGCTTGCGCTCAGGCACGGCACGCGCGGGCAGGCTGCCGTAATACTGTTCGGCCAGCACACGCACCTGCGCCACATCAACGTCACCGGCCACAACCACCGCCGCATTGGCTGGCACATACCAGCGCTGGTAAAAGTCACGCGCATCAAAGGGGGTCAGCGACTCCAGGTCGCTCATCCAGCCGATAACTGGCCGACGGTAGGGTGAGGCGACAAAGGCGGTGGCGTTCAGCGCCTCGCCAAGCAACGCGCGCGGGTTGTCCTCGGTGCGCATGCGGCGCTCTTCCTTGACCACTTCGAGTTCTTTTTTGAACTCATCGTCCGGCCATTGGCTGTGGGCAAAACGGTCGGCCTCAAGCTGCATCACATCGGCCAGCTTGCCCGCCGGTATCTGCTGGTAGTAGCCGGTGTAATCGCGGCTGGTGAAGGCGTTTTCGCGGCCACCCAGGGCCGCCACGCGGCGCGAAAATTCACCAGCCTTGAGGCTTGGCGTGCCCTTGAACATCATGTGTTCAAGCACATGGGCAACGCCCGAGGCACCATCGACTTCGTCGATCGAGCCGACCCGCACCCACAGCATGTGCACCGCCGTTGGTGCCCGCCGGTCTGGCTTGACAATCAGCGTCATGCCATTGGCCAGGGTGAATTGCTGCACCCCGGCATTGCCAACGCTGGTCGATTTGTTGCCTGATGTCGGTGCCACCTGGGGGTCTGGCGCTAGTGCCATGGCAGAAGCAGCGAACCAAAGCAGGCCGGGAGCAAGCAGGCGGGCAGCGCAAAACAGGCGTTGCAAGAGGGATGGGTGGTGTTTCATAGAATGCTGTGATACCACGATTTCAAAAAATGTTCAGTTTCTTCAAAAAAAAGCTCGGGGGGCCCCCCTCCATCACGCCGACCGCTCAGGCTGCGACAGCAGCGCAGCCAGGCACACCTGACGCAGTGCCAGCCGTTCTGCCCCCCCCTGCCACGTCACCTGCCACGTCACCTGCCGGGGCAACGGTTGCACCCGCTGGCCCCAGTGCGCCAGACCGCATCGCAACATCCCGGATGCGCCCTGCTGCCGCGCAACCAGGCTTGCCCGAAGCGGTCGGACTGGCCGACAGCCCGACCACTTCGGCATCGGTCGGCACGCCAGCCGCGCGCCAAGGCTGGATGGACAAACTCAAGGCCGGTTTACGCAAGACCGGCAGCAGCATTGCCGGCGTGTTCACCGGCGCGCAAATTGACGACGCGCTGTACGAAGACCTGGAAACCGCCCTGCTGATGGCCGACACCGGGGTCAAGGCCACCGCGCATTTGCTGGTGGACCTGAAGTTCCGGGTGGTTGACAACGGCAGCACCCGGCCATCGGAAGTCAAGGGCTTGCTGGTCGATGGGCTCGCCCACATGCTCAGTCCGCTGCAAAAGTCGCTGGTGATTGGCCAGTATGCACCGACGGTGATCATGGTCACCGGGGTCAATGGCGCGGGCAAGACCACCTCGATTGGCAAACTCACCCGGCATCTGGCGGATTCTGGTGCCAGCGTGCTGCTGGCGGCAGCCGACACCTTTCGCGCCGCCGCGCGCGAGCAACTCGGCGTGTGGGCCGACCGCAACACGGTCGATATCATCAGCCAGGACGGTGGCGACCCGGCTGCCGTTTCGTTTGACGCGGTCAGCGCCGGCAAGGCGCGCGGACGTGACGTGGTGCTGATCGACACCGCCGGACGGCTGCCGACCCAACTGCACCTGATGGAAGAGCTGAAAAAGATCAAACGGGTGATCCAGAAGACCGGTGTGGTAACAGACCGTGCGCTTGCCACCGGGTCAGCAAACCCCCTGCCCGGCTCTGGCGACCCGGCTGCCAGCAGTCTGCCACCGCATGAAATTTTGCTGGTGATTGACGGCAACACCGGTCAAAACGCCCTGAACCAGGTCAAGGCCTTTGACGATGCGCTTGGCCTGACCGGGCTGATCGTCACCAAACTTGACGGCACCGCCAAAGGCGGCGTGCTGGCAGCGATTGCCCGTGAACGACCGATTCCGGTGTATTTCATCGGGGTTGGCGAAAAGCTTGAAGACCTGGAAACCTTCAACGCCCGCGAATTTGCCCAGGCCT
>DAOSLL010000616.1:0-2821 GCA_035368905.1 Rhodoferax sp. | reverse complement strand
AGCCGACATACGGTTGAACGCATCAAACTTGCGCACCTCCAGCAGCGCCTCGGTTGCCTGCATTTGTGCCAGATAACTGGCTGCCTGTTGCCCTGCGGTCTTCAGGAGATCATTGACCTCCCAGTTCACGTCCACCCGGGTTCTGGCGCTGGCTAGCACCACAAACCCGATCAGATCGTCGCCCACCAGAAGCGGTACCAGCAACCAGGCCTGCGGCAATTCCTGCAACCAGGAAGGAAGCTTGAGTTCGCCATAGCGACGTGAGAAAGAACGGAACTCTTCCAGGTTGATGACCCAGCCACCGGTTTTCATGAACTGGCACAGCGGGGAGTCCAAGTCCTCTTTCGCAGACGCTTGGGCCTGATTCCAGCGGGCCATTTGGCTGAATGCGGCATCTCCCTTGTTGCGCAGCCACAGTCCACCAGCAGGGCTTTCCAGCATCTCAGCCAAGCCGCGAATGACTTGCAGACCCATTTCCTGCGGCGAGTTCCTGACCGACAAGGCACGTGTGAATCGCAGCCACTCTTCGCGGTAATCGTAACGATAGCGGAAAAAATGTTTCCCCAAGAACACTCTCAACTTTGCCCGCAAAGACCCTGACAACGCCAGAATCATCAAGATGACCAGTGCAAGAAACACCAGGCCCAATTGCAGCGCTCGGCCCCATTCGTCGCCAAAGTAGCGCACGTAATAACCAACACCTGAAATAAACAGCAAGTAAATGCCGGTCAAGAACAGCGTCGCCGAGTGAAATGCGGCCTTGGGTGAGATGTGAATTTTTGAAGTCCAGTCACTGCGTCGTATGCTCGATAAAAGGAGCAGGGGAACCATCAGCGCATGGAGGACACTGCGGATGTTGAGTGCGTCGCCGTCAGGACGGTTGAACAGCGCAGCTTGTGAAAACAGATACAGGTCAAACAGAAAAGTGCCGGCCAGGCCAATACTCAGCGGCTTGATGTTCCAGCGCGAGTCTTCCGTGGCATTCCGAAAGACCTGCTCAAGCAAAACCATCGCGAGCAGTGGCAATGTCATCGAACACAGCCACATCAGGCGGGTGGAGCCACTCAGATTGCCGACACCCAGCATCTGCTTCAACAACACTGACACGCTAAACGCGGTCAGTGCCGCCGCGAAAACCGCCATCCAGGGCTTCTCCTTGGCATCCGATTGCAGCTTGTTCGCACGCAGCAGTGACAGCAAAAACGCAAACCAGCAAGCGTACCTGAACTGGTCGGACAAGGTGCTCAAAAGCAAAAAGACAGGTTTGGGACTCTCAACTGATATCAAGCCAAACCAGCCCCACAATGCAGTCCAGACCACCGCTGCCAGCACCGCTACTTTTGACAATTCGCGCGGGGCACGTAGACCACCAAGCTGCACCAGCCGCAGCGCAAATGCTGAATAGGTCAGTCCAACCAGCGCGAAACCCCACCCGGCCAAACCCAATCCGTCAGCTTCCATGCGTGAAAACCACCGCCTCAGTTTGCATTGTGGTTTGCCCTGACACAGCCGCTACTGAGCGCCTTTGCGCATTAGCACAACACCCACCGTTTCAAACAAGATGAGAATATCCAGGAACAACGAGTGGTTTTTGACGTAGTACAGGTCGTACTGCAACTTTTCAGCCGAGTCCTCAACCGATGCGCCATACTGGTATCGAATTTGTGCCCACCCTGTGACACCTGGTTTGACGCTGTGGCGCACCGCGTAGTAGGGAATCTGCTCGGTAAGTTTGTCCACAAAAAACGGCCGCTCCGGGCGCGGGCCGACCAGGCTCATGGTCCCACCGAGAACGCTGAACAACTGTGGCAACTCATCAATGCGCAGCTTGCGAATCACCCTGCCGATTTTGGTTACTCGGTCATCCTTGGCGCTGGCCCATCGCGGTTGGCCATCTTTTTCGGCATCGGAGCGCATGCTGCGAAACTTCACTACATTAAATAGCCTGCCATTGAGCCCCACTCGTTCCTGAAAATACAGCACCGGAAACCCACTCTCAAGCACGATCAAAATGGCCGTGACCAACATGACGGGCAAGGTTAGCAGCAACAGGACAGCAGAGCAAACAATGTCAAAAGCTCGCTTGACGATACTGCGTACCCAGCCCGATCCAAACCCATCACCGAAAATCAACCATCCGGCTGATACCGACTCCAATCTAATTTGCCCCAAGGTACGCTCAAAGTGCGTGGCGATGTCCATCACTCGCACACCCTGCAGCTTGCAATCTAGCAATTCACGCATGGGCATGGCACCACCGCGTCGCTCGCTCAAAGCGACCACAATCACGTCAACTTGCTCTTCCATCACAATATCTGTCAGAGAGTTGGTCATGGACAGCAGCCCCCAGGCTGTCACTCTGGCATCAGACTCATTTGGCCCAGCGTAATACCCGACCAAATCGACATAGGGATCAGCATGCTTCAAGGCGGCACCGACCATCTTGGCGCGCTCACCGATACCAAATACCAGCACCCGCTGACGCAGCATGGCCGATTTTTTGGCATGCATTGCATAGACGCGCAGCACCAGCAACAGCAGCACCATCAGGGCAAGGGTCAACCCAAAGGTTCTGGGCTGTTGCATGCGGTGCGCAACGCTATAGATCAAAGGCAACATCAGTAACCACACGAGCAGGCTGCGCGATGCTGCCTGGGCGATTGACCGGTTGCTGCCACGTCGGTAAAAGCCGAACGCTGCGCTTAGCAGCAGCAGTCCAGTCGCCAAGAAGAAAAATGTTGCCAGAAATGACGGGTAAGCAGAAGTTGGGTCACCAGCATTTGACAGCACCATAGACAGCACTACGAGCATCAGCAAACTC
>DAOSLL010000615.1:0-2822 GCA_035368905.1 Rhodoferax sp. | reverse complement strand
CCTGCCCACCTGCCGCAAGCGCCTTGCGGTAAAACGCGTTGGATTCTTCAGCCGTGGAAAAACCGGCGTACTGGCGAATCGTCCACGGACGCACCGCATACATGGTGGCTTGTGGGCCGCGCAAAAAGGGCTCAAACCCCGGCAAGGTGTCGGTGTAGGGCAGATCTTTCGTATCGGCTGCGGTGTAAAGCGGCTTGACGGAAATGCCATCAGGTGTCTGCCAATTAAGTGCGGCCACATCGCCACCGGGTGCTGACTTGGCGGCCGCTTTAGCCCACGAAGAGAGATCAGACGGCTGGAACTCAGGTGTGTTTTGTGTCATGGTTGTACGTATTTGGTTGGTGAAATGCCGACATTCTCTCGCTGTTCATGAAGCGTCGCGATCGAACGCAGAAGTTTACGTTATTTATAATTATTGATTAAAAAAATTCCTGCCAACTTACAATTCGAGGCATGGCTGCACCGTCTTTAGCTCCCAGGGCACTTTATGAAAAAGTCGCCGAAATGCTGCGCCAGCGTATTTTCAGTCACGAGCTGGAGCCAGGTGGCTGGATTGACGAACTCAAGATTGCCGAAGCCTATGGCATCAGCCGAACACCCCTGCGCGAAGCCCTGAAAGTGCTGGCAGCCGAAGGGCTGGTGACCATGAAGATCAGGCGCGGTGCTTACGTGACCGAGGTGTCAGAACGTGATCTGGCCGATGTTTACCATTTGCTGGGTCTGCTCGAATCCGACGCTGCGGGTGCGGCAGCGCAAGTCGCCAGTGATGCACAACTGACCGAATTGCAAACTCTGCACGAACGCCTGGAGCAAACAGCACAACCAGCAAGCCAGGACAGAGAGTTGTTTTTCGAGATCAACGAGCAGTTTCACATGCGGCTGCTTGACATTGCCAACAACCGCTGGCGCAAACAGATGGTGGCCGACTTGCGCAAGGTCATGAAACTCGCCCGGCACAACTCTTTGCTCAAAGGCGGCCGCATTTATGAGTCCCTCAAGGAACATCGCACCTTGATGGCCGCGTTGCTGGCCCGCGATGGCGCACAGTGCCAGATGCGCATGCAAGAGCATTTCAAAAACGGCCTGGATGCCGCCAATTAGTTTGCAGGAGCATTTCCTGCTTCTTAGGCGCGCCGCCAGGGACCCGCTTGGGTGCTCGCCATTTCCGTCAGGTGTCTTGAGCTGCTCAGGCATCAGCCACGCGTTGCCCAACGCCAGCAGCAACTCCGCCAAGTTCCACGGCATTGGTCACCCCAGTGCAGTGGCAAGTGAAAGGTGCCGCATGAACACACGCGTGGATCGTGGACTCGCCGGGCACGACATTGCGGTATAAACCAATCAATTCGACTGGCCACGGCGCACGATTTATCGCCACATCCACTGGAATTCCCGATTGACGCCAATAAACCCAGCATTGTCCGGTCGCCAGACCAAGCTCACCCACTCATGCACACCGAACGAATTCACCATTACCCCCGAGTTTTGTCGATTGCGGGTTCCGACAGCGGTGGCGGTGCCGGTATCCAGGCAGATCTGAAAACCTTTGCTGCGCTGGGCTGCTTTGGCATGACGGCGATTACCGCGCTGACTGCGCAGAACACTTGCGGCGTGCGTGCCATCCACGGTGTACCACCCGACATGCTGCGCGACCAAATTGACGCAGTCCTGGAAGACATCGGGGTCGATGCTGTCAAGATTGGCATGCTGCATTCAGCCGAAGTGGTGCGCACCGTGGCACAGGCAATCAACCGCCATCAACTGCCCCAAGTGGTTTTTGATCCGGTGATGGTGGCTACCAGCGGCGCAGTGCTGATTGATCAGGCCGCCATTGAGGTGCTGGTGTCCGAGATGTTTGCGCGCGTCGTGCTGATCACCCCAAATCTTGAAGAGGCCGGACTGCTGGTTGGTCGGCCCCTGACCAGCGTGGCAGACATGGCACTGGCTGCTCAAGAACTGCTGGCGCGTGGGGCCAGAGCGGTGTTGCTCAAAGGCGGGCATTTGCCGGGCCAGGTGGTGGTGGATTTGCTGCTGGCCGATTCGGGCGAGCCACTGTGGATGGAAGCGCCGCGCATCAACACAGCCAACAGCCATGGCACCGGTTGCACCTTGTCAAGTGCCATTGCGGCCTACCTGGCGTTGGGTTTGGCGCTGCCGGACGCGGTGCAGCAGGCACGGTCTTTTGTGCGCGCTGCCCTTGTTGCTGGCGCAAACGTCAGGACCGGTCAGGGCAGTGGCCCGCTTAATCATGGGTTTGCGCCATTGGCGACACGGGTCTTGACGGGGTCTGTGGCTTCGCGCTAATCGCCTGTCGGCCCAAGCGTGCTTGCCCGGCGTTGATTGCTCGGCTCACGCAACCAAATTGACCAGATGGTTCAATCGGCAAGTGATGCTTTTTTTGAAAATGAACGTCAGGTTGGATGGTAGAATCTGGTCAACAACAAGCGGCTGTAGCTCAGTTGGATAGAGTACTTGGCTACGAACCAAGGGGTCGTGGGTTCAATTCCTGCCAGCCGCACCAAATGAATCAAGGACTTAGAGTCAAGAGCTCTAAGTCCTTTCTTCTTTGTGGCTTTTGACATCGTTCTGGTTGCCGTTCGGTTGCCGTTTCTCGAAACTTTCTTTGAGTACCAGACCTGCTGGGTTGAGGGCTGAACTAACCCCAAATGGCTGCACGCCATCGATGATGCCGGTCTTCCTTACGTTCGACGCTCAGCAGCTTGCTATTAATGTGATATCTCTCTGTGCATTGAGTACGGGGGCTAGAGGCTGGTTTTGCATATGAACAACGCTGCGCAAGGGCTTGATCAGCTACCGCGAAGGCG
>DAOSLL010000614.1:0-2825 GCA_035368905.1 Rhodoferax sp. | reverse complement strand
ATCTGACATTCGCAACCCGTTTTTCACCGAAATCAGCCGGGCCGTGGAAGATGTGGCCTACCAGAACCGCATGCGGGTGTTTTTGTGCAACGCCGACGAAAACCCGGACAAGGAGGCTTTTTACCTGCAGATGATGCGTGACGAGAACGTCAGCGGTGTCATCCTCTCGCCCACCCCGACTTTGCTCAAACATCTGAAAACCGGGGACTATCCTTTTCCACTGGTGCTGGTGGATCGTTGCGAGCGCGATACCGATGCGGATGCGGTGGTATTGGACAATTTTGATGCCAGCCACCGCCTGACCGAGCACCTGATTGCGCAGGGCTGCCGCAGCATCGTTTTTCTTTATGGTTCGGTCGGCTCGACCGGGCCGCAGCGGCACCAGGGTTATCTTGCGGCCATGTTGGCGGCTGGCCTGGAGCCGCAGGCCGAGCCAATTGCACCACACAGCGAGCGCGCACGCGAGGTGGCCGCGCTGCTGCTGCAGCGCCGCCCGCTACCGGACGCGCTGGTGGCCAGCAGCGGACTGGTGCTGCTGGGCATTGCAGAGGCAATCAAGGCCGCCGGGGTCAGGGTGCCAGCAGATACGGCCATCGCCGGTTTTGACGATCTGCCCTGGACCAGCCTGATGACACCTGACATCACCGTGATGCGCCAGCCGACCAACGAAATCGGCCAAGCGGCCATCCGGCTGCTGCTGGAGCGAGTGGCCTTGCCCGAGCGGGCGGTGCGGCGAGTGGTGCTGCGTGGCGAATTGCTGGTGCGGGGATCAACGCAAATTCAGACCGATGGCATCGACCAGTGAAGCGCTTTTGCCACCGAGCTTTTGCAATTGGCAGTCCCGACAAACTAACGACAATTTGCTTCAACCTTGATTACTCCGTTGAGCGCTGGTATTCATCTGTCCGTCCATTTCCAAATCAGCCATGTCCTTGTTTTCTCGCCTCGCCTTGCGTTTGCAATGTCTGCGCCAAGGTGACTGGACACGCATGATCTGGGAATGGAATCAGTCCTTGTGAGCACCCCAACCCGCGCGTGGGTCTGGCGTTGTCAAAGAAACATGGGGTTGGAGCTGATGCCGCTGGCGGTGCAAGCCGCCCAGTTTTTATCTGCCAAATCGGCCTTTACCCCTTATGGATTAAGCGTTTCTAGCTATTATTTTGATTGTAGGCAATGTATCTGTTCCCTGTGCGCATTTACTTTTGTGGCTTCAAAGGCAATCACCCAACGAGTTACCGGGCGACGCACCTGATTGAACCGCTGGCAACTCGCCTGGGTGCGCTTACGCCTTGCTCGTCCGCAAGGACGACATGCGCGCAGTCGCTCGTGTCGTAGTCGCTCCTACCCAGCCCCGCCGCCAGCAGCCCACTGGCGTTCGACCTACTGCGCAAGCCAGGTTGAAGCCAATATGACCATGCGAAGCGGTGCTGACATTTGGACGACGGTATTGAACCTCAGCCAATTTCAACAGGCTGCCGCTTCTCAAGCCAAAAGCATAGTAAATGGCGAGGCTGAGGGGATGTCCAGCCGAGCAGGTAGCAAAGCCGACAAATCGCCGCCTGATTCCATTTCTAGATCATTCGTGTGCAGGCATTGAGCCGCAGACATTGCAAACGCAAGGCAAGGCGAGATAACAACGACATGGATGATTTAGAAATGGAATGACACTTGAGTCGCTCGCTCTTGCACTCGCTGACAAGGGTCTGCGCGCAATGAAGCAGATGGCCCTGCAGTGCACAGCAAAGGATGCTCGGCGACCCAGTCAAGTTGCCCTGTTGCAATCAATTTGTGAGCTACCAACGCCCGTCTCTGAAGGGCGGGAAGGCTGTTTTGCCATATTCCTGGTTGTGAAGGCTGGTCAAACCTGGGTGCCAGCGCGGTTATGCTGATATTGAGCGCGCGGACCCAGGTGGCATCCGGCTGGGCCTCTGGCCTGACCGCTTCGGTGCTTGCCAATTGCTGATACGCCACATTGCGCCCGGCTGGACAAGCCAAACCCGCGCGCTGCCTTCCACATCCAGTCGACTCTGGGGCATAGGCCGCACCTGTAAGTTGCCCGGCACCGCCTTCGTCATGCGCCTGTGAAGCTGTGAAATTCGGGTGCATGGGCTGCGAGCCGACCACAGCGCGGCATGTCAGCGACCATGATCGGTCGGAATCAGCGGCCACGGCTACCGGAAAACCCACGTCGTTCAACCGATGACAGACAAGTCTGATGCCGACACCACGCTGGTGCCGCCACATGGCCATTCGACCAACACACCGAGGTCGGTTTGTGCGACGACATAACCGTCCGAGCGCTCGATGTGGCCATCGCGAATGGCATTGACGCGCCCGCCTACCCGGAACTCAGGGGTGCGAAAAAGTGATCTCAAGAAAAAAATGATGCTCATGATTGAAAGTCTCCCGACATAAAAAAGACCCCAAAATTAGGGTTTACCCTAATAAACAAGGGTTAACCCTAGTATTGCATGAGATCTGATTCGAGTGACCCCAATGCCTGCTCAACTCGACGGAATATGTTGTTTCTGACACGAAAAACAAACCAACTGAACCGACATTGACCAATAAGGAGGCCTGATCAGGCGACTTTGAGGTAACGAAAAACTACAGTTTTAATAGCGAACTCCGCTTAACCCGCTAAGGCTAAAGCCGAATTATGTGTGCAAACCAACGCCGAAAAACTCCTTGCTTGGCGATTGGCAAAATCAGCGGCGCACTAGGCTTACAGCACCCTGAGCGGGGTTGCAGCGCATGCCTGATTTCGGAAATTCAGATTGGTGTGCACCACGGCGCGTCGTTGTGCGCGTAGGCCATCCACAAAG
>DAOSLL010000613.1:0-2828 GCA_035368905.1 Rhodoferax sp. | reverse complement strand
GGCGCACCACCTTGGCCGGGCTGCCAATGATCATGCTGCCATCGGGAAACTCCTTGCCTTCAGTGACCAGTGCACCGGCCCCAACCAGGCAGCCCTTGCCAATCACCGCGCCATTGAGCACCACCGCGCCAATGCCAATCAGGCTGTCGTCGCCAATCGTGCAGCCATGCAGCATGGCTTTGTGCCCAACTGTCACACCCGAGCCAATCGTCAGCGGCTTGCCCAGATCGGCATGCAGCACGCTCAAATCCTGGATATTGGTGCGCGCCCCAATGCGGATGCGGTCGGTGTCACCACGAATCACCACGCCAAACCAGATGCCAACTTCTGCACCCAGTACCACATCGCCCATGACTTGTGCGTTGTCTGCCACCCAGGCAGAATCCGCTATTTGCGGCACCAGGCCGTCGATTTCATAGATTGCCATGATTGTCCTTTGTGTTCATCGGTGCGGAATTGTAGGTTTGCATTGGCATGAAAATACTCGCTTGCCAACAGCCGACCGTGTTTGACAATGACAGCAGCGCCAATCGCTGCCATTGTCAAACAGGGCCAAGCGTTTGAACATCTTGGCTGGTGCCGTTCTTGCCACAATCAGCAACAAGCAGTAACCCGCCGCAACGCCATCAATGTCTCTCAGAACCACATCACTTGCCGTGTTGCAAATTTGCGATGCGTTCAAAAAGTGTGCCGCAACCAGCACACTGCCCTGCCACGTCGGGGCGGTCGATGCCAGCCTGGTATTTGAAGAACCGGCTGCACTGCCGGGCCGACCTGATCGACCAACGCTGGTGCCGATGCTGAAAGTTCAGCAACGATCAATGCAGACGATTGAGGGTCGCGCGGCCCTGATTCATGCACTGGCGCATATCGAACTCAACGCCATTGACCTGGCTTTGGACATTGTCTGGCGGTTTCCCGGCATGCCCGATCAGTTTTATCTGGAATGGGCCAGCGTGGCGCAGGAAGAAGCCAGACACTTCACCTTGCTGGCCGATCATTTGTCCGCCTTGGGATTTCAATACGGAGACTTTCTGGCGCATAACGGACTTTGGGCCATGGCAGAAAAAACCAGCCATGACCTGTTGGCCCGCCTGGCAATTGTTCCCAGGACGCTGGAGGCACGTGGCCTTGATGCGGCACCCCCGGTGCGCGACAAGCTGTTGTCAGTCGGCGACAAACGCGGTGCCGAAATTGTCTCGATCATTTTGCAAGATGAGATTGGCCATGTTGCAACTGGAAATCGCTGGTACCGGTGGCTGTGCGACCAGCGCGGTCTGGACCCGATCACGACCGACAAGATCATCGCTGTCCAATATGGCGCACCCAGGCCCCGTGGCCCATTCAATCTGCCAGCCCGGCGGGCGGCGGGCTTTGAAGAATGCGAACTGAGCGCATTGTGTGGTACACCAGCGCCTGACCTCTGAACCACTGGATCATTTTCAAACTATGACCGATCAAACTGAACCTGTTACCAGCCCTGCCAATGCCGCTGTGGCATCGCTGGCGATCGCCCGCCAACCGATTCTTGATGTCAAACAGGCGGTGTTTGGCTACGAATTGTTTGACCGCTCGCTCGGTAGCACCCCCTACAGCGCGGCCAGCGATGCGGCCCTGCTGTTCAACCTGTTGTCAACTGTCGATACAGAAATCTTGAGCACCCGCCACCCGCTGTTTATCAACTGCACCCATCAAACGCTGGCGGGCGGGCATCTGGATCTGATTGAGCCAGACCGGGTGGTGCTAGAGATTCCGCCCATGCCTGCGGATCAGTGCGAGGCCGAAGACATCGACACCTTCGGGCAAACCCTGGCCGATTTGCATAGGCGCGGCTTTCGGCTTGCCTTTGACGAAAGCGTCATGACGGCCCCCTATGGCACTTGGCTAGCGCTGACCTCATTCATCAAGCTCGACATCACCAAGGTGTCGCAACAGCAAATCGCCACCCTTGCCCGGCAGTTGATCGGCAACACCAAGATTCAACTGGTGGCGGAAAAGGTCGAAACCGCCGAGCAGTTTGCGCGGGTCCAACTGGCTGGTGTCAAGCTGTTTCAGGGCTACTGGTTTGCCAGGCCGGTGCTGATCAAGGGCCAGACCATTCGCCCGGCCCAGGCGGCCATCATTCAACTCATCAACCTGGTGCGCAGGCAAGCCAGCACGACAGAAATTGAAGAAGTCTTCAAGCGTGCCCCGACCTTGTCATTCAACCTGTTGCGCTTCATCAATTCGGCCGGTTTTGGCCTGCGCTGCGAAGTCACATCATTTCGCCACGCCGTCATGCTGCTGGGCCTGAAAAAACTGTTCCGCTGGGCCGCATTGCTGATGACCACCTCGGGCTCGACCGGTGGCTCACCGGCAGTGGGTCAGGTTGCGGTGGTGCGCGGACGTCTGATGGAACTGCTGGCCGCTGAGCTGCTGCCAGCCGAGGAACACGACAACGCTTTTGTCGTCGGCGTGTTTTCTTTGCTCGACACCATGCTGGGGTTACCACTTGAAGAAGCACTCGCCAGCATTTCCTTGCCAAAGACCGTCACCGATGCCCTGTTGCACCGCACCGGGGTATTGGCTCCGTTCTTGCAACTGACGCTGGCCTGTGAAAACGCCGACGACAAGGGGTTTGCGCAGAACGCCATTGCACTGCAACTGACCGGCGACCAGGTCAACTGGGCCCATCTGCAGGCCCTGGCCTGGGCCGAGAACATCACCGGCACCTGAGCAAGCACACGGCCCCCAGGTGGACGCGATGGCCTGAGGATGCGATCAGAAATAGCTTGCCCTATTTGCACCGGCGGATTTGGGCGCACAGCGTCGTTGCAAGACGCTTGTTT
>DAOSLL010000612.1:0-2837 GCA_035368905.1 Rhodoferax sp. | reverse complement strand
ATCTTGCCGCGCCACCCGACAGAACTCACATTGCCATGAGCAAAGTGACCTATGACCATCGAATCTTCTTCCACTTCAGGTGCCAACTCAAACGGTCTTGAACCGGTTGCGGACGAATTGCAGGTGCTGCGCGCCTGGATGCAGCGCTCGGCCATCGGGCTGATGGTGGTCAACGCGCAAGGCGTCATCGAGTTTGCCAACCCCATGGCGCAAAAACTTTGCGCTGGCACGCCAGCCCAGCTGCTGGGCCAGCCTTGTACGGCGCTTTTTGCCCAGGCGCTTGCGCCTGCCGAAACCGTGGCCATACAAAGCAGCTTGGCCAACGCGCAGCCGTGGGCTGTGGAGGCCATGATTCAACGTATGGACGGCACCGAGTTCTGGGGCGACTTTCAGTTGATTCCGGTAGCTGACTCGTTGTCGGGCTTTACACGCTGGTGTGTCTTCCTGCGCGACATTAGCCACATGGTGCATGACATGGACCAAGCGCAACACTTTGACACATTGGATCAGCTGACGCTGCTGCCCAACCGGCCGCAATTCCTGCAATATCTGCAGCAGCTCTTGGGCAGCGCCGGTGCGGCTGGCGAATATGTGTTGATGGCTTGGATCGACGTGGACCACCTGCGCGCCATCAATGAAGCCATGGGGCATGCTGCTGCCGATCAGGTACTGCTCAACATTGCCAACCTCATGCGAGAGGCATCACGCCGCCAGGACCTGCTGGCACGGCTGGGCGGTGACGAGTTCGCGCTGGTAATGTCGGGCGCCAGCGACACCCAGGTATTGCAAGAGGCGGCCGAGCGTCTGATTCGCAGCCTGCAAGCAAAGCTCGTTGTGCCAGAGTGCGCGATGAAACTGAGTCTGACCGTCGGAACAGCCATTTTTCCAGCCGATGCCAGGTATGTCGACGACCTGATGTCGTGCGCTGAAATGGCCCTGCTGGAAGCCAAAAAGGAGGGCGACGGTACCATACGCCATTACGTCACCGGCTTCGGGAAAGTAGGCACCTCCCACACCCAAGTCTTGGCCGAACTGCGCCATGCCATCTTGACGGGTGAGCTGCGGCTGTTTTACCAGCCGCAGCTCAGTCTGCACTCGGGTCAGATTATTGGCCTGGAAGCCCTGGTACGCTGGCAGCACCCTACACTCGGATTGCTCAGTCCATCTCACTTCATCACATTGGCCGAAGAGTGTGGGCTGATCATTGTGCTTGGTGAATGGGTAATGCGCACAGCGGTGCAACAAATTCGGAGTTGGCGCAACCAGGGCTTGACCCCGGTGCGGGTGGCCGTCAACTTGTCAGCCCCGCATTTCCGCCAAAAAGAACTGCCAGCGACAATTGAGAAACTGCTGTTTGACGCTGATGTGCCGGCATCCCTGTTGGAGCTGGAACTGACCGAAAGCGTCATGATGCACGACGCACAAGCGGCCATTCATATCGTAAACCGACTGAAGACGCTGGGCATTCGTATTTCGCTGGACGACTTTGGCACAGGCTATTCGTCGCTGGCCTACCTTTCGCGCTTTGCCATTGATGTCATCAAAATTGATCAGTCGTTTGTGGCCGACATCACCACCAACCCGGTCAACGCGTCCATTGCCACTGCCACCATTGCCATGGCCCACAAACTGGGCAAAACGGTTATTGCCGAAGGCGTTGAGACCCAGGGGCAATTGGTTTACCTGCGCCGTCACGAGTGCGATGAAATACAGGGTTACCTTTTTTCGCGGCCAGTGGACGCAGCCACCATCAGTGAAATGCTGCGCAGCGGTGATGGCATCAATCTGAGTCTGGACCAGGGCGAAACACAAATGACACTGCTGCTGGTGGACGACGAACCCAACATTTTGAACGCGCTCAAGCGTCTGCTGCGCCGCGAGGGCTATCACATCCTGAGTGCTGAAAGTGCGGCCCAGGGGTTTGACCTGCTGGCAACACACCGCGTGCATGTGATCATTTCTGACCAGCGCATGCCGGTGATGACTGGCACCGAGTTTTTGCGACGTGTCAAAGACTTGTACCCCGACACCGTGCGGCTGATCCTGTCGGGCTATTCTGAACTTGAATCCCTGACGGATGCCATCAACAAAGGCGCCATCTACCGCTACATCTCCAAGCCTTGGGACGACGAAAGGTTAAAAATGGACGTGACACAGGCTTTCCGTTTCTACCGTGAGCGCCATCCGGTCAGCGCGGTGAATGACCATGAAGCCACCTGAAGCACCCACCCCAAAAATCCGCACGCAGTGGTATCTGCTCTGGAGTGTCCTGCTGTTCCTGGGCTTGGCGATCAGCGGCATTCTTTACCAAGACTACCTACGTATCGAAAAAGAGGCTTCGGCGACTCTGAGCTTTCGTTCGGTCTCTGGTGGGCATGATCTACAGCGGCGACTGGAGTCGCTCAACACGGCGTTGAATGGCCTTCGTAGGGATACGCAGTTTTTCAAGACTGCGCCGCATGGGCTGGAAATAGCGAACCGGCAAATGAAAGCCCTTACCGAATCGCTGGAGGGAGTACGCACCTTGGCTCTATTCGATGCAGCAGGAACAATGATTGCATCAAGCCGCCCGGAAATCGTCGGACAGAACTTTGCTGACCGCGCCTATTTCACACGGCCACGCGCAGAAAACAACCCCAGCAGACTCTACGTCAGCGCACCCTTTAAAACCATTTTGGGGGTTTACTCTGTCATATTGTCCAAAAGCCTGGTGGACGTCAATGGTGAGTTTGCCGGCATCGTGACTGCGACGCTGGCCCCGGAAGACTTCAGCAACATATTGGAGGGGATACGCGAGTCACCCGATGCGTTTGCCGGCATTGTGCACGACTCTGGCC
>DAOSLL010000611.1:0-2839 GCA_035368905.1 Rhodoferax sp. | reverse complement strand
CGATGCCCTGGTACCTGTTCCAGACCGTGCTGCCAGACAGGGTCAAGGTGTGCGCGCCCGCGCCAATCACCGTGGCGCGCAGGGTCTGCGTCGGTTCGCGCACCGCAAAACCACCCTCGGCCAGTTGCCGCCCCAGCGCCTGCGCCAGCAGCGGGCCAATGTCGCCAAAGCGGTAGGGTGACTCGCCCGACGGGTGCAGCATGCATTCGCCAACCCCGCCCGAGACAAACACCGCGTCGAACCGATAGGCCTGACGCAACGCATCGGTCATCAGCAGTTGCTGCGCCAGGCTAGAGGGCTGCGCCAGCATCACCTCAATGATCAGCGCCGCCATGCGCTCAGTCACCTGTTGCAAATCCTGGGCCGACAGTTGCGCTGCGGTGCGGCCCGCGCCAAACAGCTCGCGCAGGATCAGCGCGGCTGGTGCGTGTACCGTGCTGACCTGTCCGCTGCCATCGGTTTGCAGCAAATGGCCACCAACATTCAGGCAGGCGGTGTCGGTCACCCGGCCACCTTCAAACACCGCATAGTTCGAGGTGCCGCCACCGACATCGATATTGAGCACGCGCGCCGCATGTTTTTCGGAATAGGCCGCCGCGCCAGAACCGCGCCCGGCGATCACCGACTCCAGATGCGGCCCGGCCGTGGCGACGACAAAATCACCCAGAGCGGCTGCCAGCGACAGCACGGTGTCGCGCGCATTGCGCAGCTTGGAGGTCTCGCCGGTGATGATCACCGCGCCCGACTCGACCTGCTGCAGCGTCAGGCCCGCCAATGCGTACTGCTGGCGGATAAAGGTATCCAGCGAACTCGCTTCAACCTGGCCATCGGCGGTAAACGGGGTAAAGATCACCGGGCTGACATACAGAATGTCGCGCCGTGAAAACTCGTAGTGCGGCACGCTGGTCGGGCCAGCGGTGTTGACGATTTCCAGCTCGGAAAAAATCACCTGCGACGTGGTGGTGCCCAGGTCGATGCCGATGCTGCGGATGCAACGTGTGCTCATGACGTGGCCTGCTGGGTTGGTGTGTAACTGCCTTGGACAGGCTTGGACAACCTGTCGGCGGCATCAGCTTGACGGGCAAGCTTCAAGCGGGCTGACAGGCATTTGGTTGCTCCGCGAGAGTTGTCAGGCAAGCTTGGCACTGCCTTTGCACCAGCGCCAAAAACGGGTGCGGCGTAGCAGATTTGGGGTCGGATACCAATTCGGCCCAGGGTTCTTGAAGTTACCAACTGGGCATCGCCGAATTGGGCTCTGACCCCAATTCTGCGGGCCAGCAGCGAGCCGCGTCCTGCCTTGGTTCGAGGAACATTTAGCCGTCCAGCCCTTATGCAGCAAGCGCCACCAGATACAAAATAAATAGCAGCAGACACTTGCACCGCGTTTGCTTTCATCGCAACTCTGTCACGACTTTGCGCCGCACTGACCAAAGCGCTGTCGGGGTGGTCCGCAGAATTGGGGTCTGAGCCCAATTCGGGCAAGCATTGCTGACAGATTTGAAAGTCTCGGACCGAATTGGGATCCGACCCCAAATCTGCTACCGCGTGCGCACACTGGAAGTGGTACTGAAAACCGATCTGGGTGACGAATAAGTCAATGGCGGCAGCGACCTGCTGGGCAAGCTTCAAGCCGCCTGGCAAGGGCCAGTTTGCGTCACGGAAGTCACCAGACATCCATTGGCCTTCCTTTGCCCCAGCGCCAAAAACGGGTGCGGTGTAGCAGATTTGGGGTCGGATACCAATTCGGCCCGGCGCTTTTGAAGTTGCCAACTGGGCATCGCCGAATTGGGCTCTGACCCCAATTCTGCGGGCCAGCAGCGAGCCGCGTCCTGCCTTGGTTCGAGGAACATTTAGCCGTCCAGCCCTTATGCAGCAAGCGCTGTTAGCTCTTATAAAAATAGCAATGTGAGCAAACCCGATGCGGGCAGACCCACCCAAGCGGCTTGGGCAGAATTTGCCCATTGCGGGCGACTTGGCTGCCATGTCGCAAGCCTTGCCGCTCAAAGCCGGAATACGATTGCGGAATTTGCCCATTGCGGGCGACTTGGCTGCCATGTCGCAAACCTTACCGCTCAAGGTCGAAATACGACTGCAGAACATGCCAATTGCTGGCGACACGGCTGCCATGTCAGACCCCCTTTGCCGCACGCGGTAAAGTCGGCTGCAGCACCGCGGGTTGCTCGGTTCGCAGCGGCGTTTCAGGCTGAACACGCCCGGTTTGCCCGACAGGCCGGGCCGCTGGCAGCGTCGGCCGGGGGGCTCGATGCCTGAAGCTCACGGAGCCTTCAGAACAGTCGCCACAAGCGCTGCGACAGGTGTTGCATCCCATGGCGGTCAGACGATCCGGAAGTTGTCCACCAGCACACAGCGGCGCTGGCGCACGAAGGTGCGCGCCGAGGTAACGCCCTCGCCGGTCGGGGTGGTGATGGTCATGCTGGTCCAGCCTTCGCCACCAAAGCCCAGGCCCGCCAGGCACGGGCCGTTTTTGACAAAAATGCTGGTGTTGATCACATTGGCCATGTGATCAAGGTTGTCCAGATTGCGCGAATGCATGGCGGCCGTGTGCTTGCAATTGCCCTCTAACTTGACGGCCAGGTCAATCGCTTCAGCCACGTTGGCGACCCGGATCAACGGCAAAATCGGCATCATCAACTCGGTCACCGCAAATGGGTGGTCGGGTGCGGTCTCGACAAACAGCAGACGGGTATCGGAGGGCAGCGTCAGACCAATGGCCGCAGCGATTTTGGCCGGATCGCGCCCAACCCATTCGCGCTTGACCGTGCCTTTATTGTCCAGGCCGACCTTGCCCAGCACCAGGTCCAGCAGCCGCCTGGCCTGG
>DAOSLL010000610.1:0-2855 GCA_035368905.1 Rhodoferax sp. | reverse complement strand
TCGCATCGCGTATGTCGCAGAGATGGCTCGTCATCCAGGGTTTGTCGCCCAACAGCGCAAACAGGCTCGGCCGGGTGGCCGGGGCCAGTGCAATGCCGGTCACTTCGGCCCCCAGTCGCTGCAGCCAGAGCGCCAGCCAGGCCCCTTTGAAGCCGGTGTGGCCAGTCAGCAAGACTCGCTTGCCAGACCAAAAATCAGCCGTTGATGCGCGGGGCGAGGTCGGCTCCATCACCACACTTTCCACGGAGCTCGCCCGGATTGCCACAGGTCTTCCAACTGGGTCTTTTCGCGTAGCGTGTCCATCGGTTGCCAGAAGCCATGATGCTCAAATGCCATGAGTTCGCCATCTGTCGCCAAACTGGTTAGCGGGTAGGCTTCCCAACTGGTGTTGTCCCCCTCAATGCGATCCAGGCAGCGCGGCGACATCACAAAAAATCCTCCGTTGATCAGGCCACCATCGCCGCGTGGTTTTTCGGTGAAGCCATTGACGCATGACCCGGCCATTTGCAGCGCGCCGTAACGCCCGGGCGGCTGCACAGCGGTCACTGTGGCGAGCTTGCCATGCTGCCGATGAAAAGCGATGGATGCGGTAATGTCCACATCAGCCACACCGTCACCGTAGGTAAAGCAGAAGGCCGCATCGTTCTTGACGTAGCTGGCCACGCGCTTAAGCCGCCCGCCGGTCAATGTGTCTTCACCAGTGTCCACCAGCGTCACGCGCCAAGGTTCGGCGTGGCGTTCATGCACTTCCATTCGGTTGGCTGCCATATCAAATGTGACATCGGACATGTGCAAAAAATAGTTGGCAAAGTACTCTTTAATGACGTAGCCCTTGTAGCCGCAGCAAATGACGAATTCGTTGACCCCATGTGCCGAATACATTTTGAGAATGTGCCAAAGAATGGGTTTGCCACCGATGTCGATCATGGGCTTGGGTTTGAGGTGAGTTTCCTCGGATATTCGGGTGCCCAAACCACCCGCCAGAATGACCGCTTTCATCGCGCCGCCAGTTCAATTGATTGACATGGTTGAACTATATGACCGAATGAATCCGGCTTAGCCCGTCAACAAGTCTGGTTTTTGAGGTTAATTCCGTGCGCAGTTCAGCGGGACAAGGGGAACGAGGTCAAAAAAACAGATTCCGGGTACCAACTAATGACCCCGTCTGGGCCAGGGCTCCGCCATGCCTTACCTGGCGCTGGAACAGCCGATTCACCAAATTGGTGTGGCATTTGGCAAGGCCAGCCACAGCGCGGTTAGATTTGATGTGCAGGAGATCTATTTTTCATAGCAATCAGCGCTTGTCGCATAAGGGATAGCGCCTGAAAAGCCAGAATTTTCTGGTGACTTGTTGGTTGCACCCCCAAAGATCGGCGATGTTCGCCTGTCAGAATTTGCCCTACATCACCCACGCCAAACCCCGACACACGCTTCAGCCATACACTGATTCAAGTTTTTGTCGAAGGCTTCCAGAATCTATCCCAAGGTGGTGAACAAGACAATTGGGCCGAAAACACCATCCAAATGTTTGAACCCCTTTCTGGAGCCCACCATGAACGACGAGCAACTCTCCAACGACATCCGCGATGCCAACCTGACCTACCTGATGCTGGCGCAAAACGTGATTCGCAAGGACAAGGCCGAGGCGCTGTTTCGGCTTGGTATCTCGGAAGAGTCGGCCGACATGATCGCCATGCTGTCACCGGCGCAGATTTTAAAGATCGCCACCAGCCCGATGCTGCTGTGCCGCTTTCGCGTGGACGACGACATGGTGTGGAGCCTACTGACCAACCATACGCCAGCCAAGGTCGATAACGATGCCACTACCAAGCTGCACGCCAGTATCTTGATGGCCGGGCGCTTTGCCGAAGCCTTGTAAGGAGACAGATCATGGCCACCGTGTCCACCAAAAGCGTTTTGAATGATTCCAGACAGGTTGAGCGCGCGGTAGCGCTGATTCAGCTCGGCGCACGGCTGCAGGTGCTGGAGAGCGAAACCAGCCTGTCGTATGAGCGTTTGTTGCGCCTGTATAAGGAGGTGGCGGGGAAATCGCCCTCCAAAGGCCAACTGCCGTTTTCCACCGACTGGTTTCTGACCTGGCAGCCCAATATCCATGCGTCGCTGTTCTTGAATACCTATGAGTATCTGAACAAGGTCAGCGCACTCGATGACATCGATGCCATCATGAAAGCCTTTAAGTTGTACACCGAGCAAATTGCCACCTGCGGGGTCGAGCCGCTGCTGACGATTACCCGCGCCTGGCGGCTGGTGAAGTTTGTTGACAACCACATGCTGGCAATGACCAAATGCAGCAAATGCGGCGGGCATTTTGTCAGTGAGCCGTATGAGAACTCGCGGCATTTTGAATGCGGACTTTGCACCCCACCAGCACGCGCGGGCAAGGGAACCGGTGTCGGCGGCATCCTGCTGCACTAGTATTCACTATATTTTGAATAGCTATTAGCGCATACTGCGCAATGGCTAGATGCCAATTTGATTGGAAACTCAGGACTGGCATCTGCCGGGCGATATGATAGGGACAAGCCCACTCCAATTGGGCAGTTCAATTTCTCCGCAATAGCCCCCTCTAAAACAATTCGTTTATGTTCGTCATTGTTGGTTGGGTGATCGTCATGGTATGCGTCTTTGGCGTGTACATCTTTCACGGTGGCAACATCATGGTGGTGCTCAAGGCCTTGCCGTTTGAACTGATCACCATCGGAGGCGCCACAGCGGGTGCCTTTGTGGCCAACAACCAGATGAAGGTGATTAAGTCAGCCCTGAAGGGTTTGGGGCGGTGCTTCAAGGGCAGCAAGTACACCAAGGCGCGCTACATGGACCTGCTGGCTTTGATG
>DAOSLL010000609.1:0-2861 GCA_035368905.1 Rhodoferax sp. | reverse complement strand
TCGCCAAAATACTGCTCGATCTTGTGGTGGTTGAAGGCCACGTTGACCATGATCTCGGTGATGCCGTAGCTGGCCAAGTGCTCAATCAGGTATTCCATCACCGGCTTACCCAAAATGGGAATCATCGGCTTGGGCATATCTTTGGTCAGTGGCCGAATCCGGGTACCTTGCCCGGCTGCCAGAATCATGCCCTTAGTCATGCTGATATCCTTTTTTCATTGTCATGATTCATCTTCGCTTATCTCAAGCTAGCTAGCGGCACTATAGCCGTTTGGGTTGCCGCTCTGCCAGCGCCAGGCATCCAGGCACATGGTTTGCAGATCGCGCTGTGCGTGCCAGCCAAGCAGTTCGCGGGCAAAGGCCGGGTCGGCATAACAGGCTGCCACATCGCCTGGGCGTCTGGGTGAAATGGTGTAAGGCACCGGCTTGCCGCTGGCCAGTTCAAAGGCGCGCACCATGTCAAGCACGCTGTAACCTGTGCCGGTGCCCAGATTGACCTCGAAGCACGTTGCGTGGCCCCGAAGCAGTGCCAGCGCAGCCAAGTGGCCCAGCGCCAGATCGACCACATGGATGTAGTCACGCACCCCGGTGCCGTCCGGCGTGGCGTAGTCATTGCCCCAGACGTTCAAAAACGCGCGTCGGCCAACCGCCACCTGTGCCACAAAAGGCAGCAGGTTGTTGGGCAAGCCCTGCGGGTCCTCGCCAATCAGGCCACTGGCATGGGCACCGACCGGGTTGAAGTAACGCAGGATGCCAATGCGCCACGAAGAATCGCTGGCAGACAGGTCGCGCAGCATGTTCTCGATCACCAGTTTGGTTTGCCCATACGGGTTGGTGGCCGACAACGGGTGGTCTTCGGTCAGGGGCAAGCGCTGCGGGTCGCCATAAACCGTGGCTGAAGAGCTAAACACCAGCGTCCTGATGTCGCACGCCTGCATCGCCTGCAGCAGCTTGAGGGTGCCTGCCACGTTGTTGTCGTAATACTTCAACGGTTGGGCTACCGATTCCCCGACCGCCTTGAGTCCCGCGAAATGGATGACTGCCTGGGGCTGGCTGGCGCTCAGTGCCGCTTCTAGCGCAGTCTGGTCACGGATATCGCCTGTGATCAATTGCAGCCTGCTACCGGTGATGCGCTCAACCCGCTTCAAGGCTTCTGGCTGGCTGTTGCTGAAATTGTCGAAAACGGTAACCTGATGCCCCGCATTGAGGAGTTCAACGCAGGTGTGTGAGCCAATGTAGCCGGCACCGCCAGTGACAAAAATCATGATGAGGCAACGCTGATGTATGTAGTACCGTGCAGTTTAGATCAGATGATCCGGCTGATGCTGGCTATTGGAGGGCTTTGGAGCGATTTGCTGCTGGCCCTTTTTTCGCCCGGTATCAGAGTTTTGTGGCTGTGGATGGTTAAATCGTCTCCTTGCGCTAAAACCGCAAGTCGGACTGCTTCTGGACTTTGGGGAATTTTGATGACTTTGATGGTTCACGGCCGTGCGTTTGCGCACATTGCGGCATTTCATCCTGAACTTACAGCGTTTCGGCGCGACTTGCATGCTCATCCTGAACTCGGGTTTGAGGAGGTTTACACCGCAGCAAGGGTGAAACAGGCGCTTGAGCTGTGTCGGGTCGATGAAATTCACACCGGCATCGGCAAGACCGGGCTGGTGGCCGTCATCAAGGGCCAGCGCAACAGCAGTGCAAAGATGATCGGTTTGCGTGCCGACATGGACGCGCTGCCAATGACCGAGCACAACGACTTTGCCTGGAAGTCAGCCCAACCGGGGCTGATGCACGGCTGCGGTCATGACGGTCACACCGCCATGCTGGTCGGCGCGGCACGCTATCTGGCCGAGACCCGTCGCTTTGACGGCACTGCAGTGCTGATTTTTCAACCAGGCGAAGAGGGTTATGCCGGTGCGCAGGCGATGATTGAGGACAGCTTGTTTGAGCGGTTTCCGGTTCAGAGCGTTTTTGGCATGCACAACTGGCCAGCCATGCGCCCCGGCACCATTGGCCTGAATTCCGGACCAATGATGGCTGCTGCTGACCATCTTTGCATCGAGATCACCGGCCTGGGTGGTCATGGCGGCCATGCCTACCAAAGCGTTGACCCGGTGCTGGTCGCCGCTCACATCATCACTGCCGTGCAAAGCATCGTGTCGCGCAACGTCAAGGCGGTGGACAGCGCGGTGATCAGCCTGTGCGCCATGCAGGCCGGCGACCTCAACGCCATGAGCGTCATCCCGGGCCGTGCCACGCTGACCGGCACCGTGCGCAGCTTCAGCACAGAAGTGCAGGCGCTCATTGAGCGTCGGCTGAGGGAGTTGTGCAGCGGCATCGCGCAGGCTTTTGGTGCCAGCGCGGCGCTGACCTACACCCGCATGTACCCGGCCACCATCAACGCGGCCGCGCAAGCCGAGTTTGCCGGTGATGTGGCGCAAAGCCTGGTTGGCGCGGCCAACGTGGTGCGTGATCTGGAGCCAAGCATGGGGGCCGAAGATTTTTCTTTCATGCTGCGCGTCAAGCCCGGCGCTTACCTGCGACTGGGGCAGGGGGCACCAAGCGGGCAGGGCAGTTGCCATCTGCACAACAACCGGTACGACTTCAACGATGCCGTGTTGCCACTGGGTGCCGCCCTGCACGCCAGTCTGGCCGAGCAGGCAATGCCACTGGAGTCCGTTTAGTACTCTGCTATTCATAGCTGTCAGCGCATATTCCATAAGGGCTAGAGGGCAATCCAAAGCCAAACTTTGAAAGGTGGCCAGCGCTGTTGTCGAAACAGCGGCAGTTGTGCAGGCGACTTCGGACCCCCGAGTTCCCCAGCTAAATTTGTAACGTGTTGATCTATATAGGGGTGCACTGAA
>DAOSLL010000608.1:0-2869 GCA_035368905.1 Rhodoferax sp. | reverse complement strand
GAAAAACCCAGCATTTCGCACAGAGTCTGGTTGATATCCAGCAATTCATTTGCAGGCCCAAGGGTCGCCATGCCGACCATTGAACGCTCAAAATAGGCACGAAAACGCCTCTCGGCTCTTTCTCGTTCATCTCGGAAAACCCGGCGCCGTTGTGTCTGCCAGACAAGCAAGGTCATCAGCAAGGCAATAGCCAGAAATATCAACAACTTCCACAGCGTTCTGTTTTTCCAGTCCGCCATGAGTGAGTCCGTTCTCACTGAGACCGCGACGTCCAAGGTGGTATCTCCGACCTTTCCAAACACCAGGACACGCTTCACCCCATCGGTAGCGACAACACCCACATAGCGGGTCATCTTTTCTGTTGAAGCCAAATACTTTTTGAAGGACTCAGCGCTTCCAATGTTCTTGCCAACATAAGCACTGGGGTTTGGAAGCCGATAGATGATGTCTCCCTGCCGGTTGTGAACAGCGGCAGCATCTATTGCCCCATTGCGTAGAAGCTCGCTCAGAACGTTGTCGAAAAACTTGGGAGAGGTGAAGATAACGACCACCCCCTGAAGCACACCGTCATTGCCTCGAATTGCCCTCGACAGGGCAACAATGTAACGATCCCCCGTCTCTTTAAAGGGACGAGACAGCCAGTTTCGTCGGGTGTCTTCGACACGGGCATTTCGATGGACTGAAAAGTATTCTTGTTGGGATGCGTCGAGGCTCTTAAGCCTGGGCAGGACTTCTGGCATATGGATGCTTGCGGCATCCACAACGCGCCCCATGGAATCAAGAACAAACAAGGCGTCTACTTCGGGGAACTGTTGCAACAGGTCCAGCTTATGCTGGTGGGCTGCTGTGGCGGGCAACTTATGGCTGGACAGTTCGTCAGTCACCACACTTTGCGTGATCATGTCCGTGCGCTGCAGGGCAGAGGTGATCTGCACATCTGCGAGGCGAACATGTTCCTCAAAGGCTTTGAGTTCCCGGTCGATAGTGTCGTAGTACTCGACATAGCTATGCCCGCCAAGGGATGCAGCGACAAGCAGCATGAGCATGCCCAGCAGTATCCAGGCCTTACGGCCTTTACCCCGCACACTGTCTGTCGAGGCGTCCATCACTATTGAGAGTTCCATAAATCGTGACAACCATTTGCCGCCTGATGCGCTATGCCGTCATCGAGTTGATTTCCATGCATCAGCGCGACTGATATTACACAAGGGCGCAGGACTTGTCAGTCATCCAAATCTGAATGTTTCCCTCCTGAAGTCTTAGATTTTTCGTAACTACTCAGCATCCCAACCCCGCACGCGGGGCAGGCGTTCTCAAAGGAACATGGGCTAGGCCGACGGCGCAAGCTGCCGGGGTTTCATCTACCAAATCGGCTTCCAGCCCTTATGCAGACTGCGTTACTAGCTATATTTTTGATTGTTAACAAAATATCTGTTCCTTGTGAGCCCTGTATCAGGCAGCAGTGCCGATTTCAGGCTCACGCCAAACGCCAGCAAACGCTTGATCTTCGTGCGCGGCCAACGCCACTGTTTCCAGTAGCACATACGCATACGCTGTCTGATCCACTCGTCCAATTCCGGGACCGGCCGGTCATACTGGCTGATGCCAAAATACGCCGTCCACCCCCGAAGTTAGCCTTCCGAAAGTTGCCATATGCGTATCGCCATCATTTCAGACATACATGGAAACCTGCCAGCGCTTCAGGCAGTCACCAAGGACATTGGCCGTCGTGGCGTTGATTCGATCGTCAACCTGGGCGATAGCCTGTCTGGTCCTCTGCTACCACTTGAAACAGCACAATTTTTGATGGCGCAAGACTGGGTGCAACTGGCAGGAAATCATGAACGACAACTTCTCACGCTAAGCCCTGGTCAGCGGGGACTGTCCGACGAATTCGCGCACTCGCAGCTCACCACAAAGGAATTTGAGTGGATGGCATCGCTCAAGCCAAGTGTCAAATACAGCTCGGAGGTATTGCTTTGTCATGGAACTCCTGGCAACGACATTGCGTATTTTCTTGAAACAGTCGAGCCAAATCAGCTTCGCGCTGCCACCTTGTCAGAACTTGACAAACGTCTTGGCAGTGTTGATGCCGAGCTGATTGCATGCGGACACACTCACGTACCACGATCAATGCGCGCCTCAACAGGTCAGTTGGTGGTCAATCCGGGAAGTGTTGGACTGCAAGCTTATGACGATTCTCGACCCTACCCACATGCCATCGAAACCGGCTCGCCCGATGCACGCTACGCCATTGTGGAGAGGCTGGCTGGCGCGTGGGTTTCTCATCTCATTTCGGTGCCGTACCATCACCAATCAATGGTGAAACTTGCGCTTGCGCGGCAAAGGCCAGACTGGGCATGTGCGCTGGCGACGGGACGTATGACATGAAGGCCGCAAACCCATCATTTGGCAAGCACTGCGCGAAAGAACAAATTTGCCCTGCGATGGAACCGCGCCAACTGGTCAATTCAGACCTTGACTGACTGGCACCAAGCGGCGCGGATGACATCAAGGCATCTATTGCCAACCAGCAAAAGGCAGGCTAACGAATGGGTTGGTGCCACCTCGCTGAACTGGACTTACCGTAACCTGCCGCTGACGGGGCTCAACTGCATACCCACACACAACCTGCACCCCGACTCTGCGCTTATGCCCTTTCAAACCACCCTGAGGCGTGGTGGCTGGGTCATGTGACCGGGCTTTGGGGCGAAAGGCGCGCGCCAACAGCGTTCGCACACGATCAGCAATCGTCGCGGGTGATTTCGCCCCAAAACCGCACGTGCATGACCCAGTCGCCATGCCGTGCATCGACAACAATCAGCTTGGCACCTTGCTTGGGTTGCAGGATTGACCCAGACGACCAGCG